>SKVE01000947.1 GCA_007129635.1 Planctomycetaceae bacterium | reverse complement strand
CGTTCGAGAAATAACTGTCCAATGTCCCTCGCCCCTCGTGGGAGAGGGCCGGGTGAGGGGGCAGAAAATGCGTCAGTTATTTTTCGAACGGTGCTTAGTTCAAGCGATCAGCATCGGTTCAGCACCGCGTTGGCGTCGAAGCGATCCCCAGTCCTTTCATATACCCACATCCAACAGCATGCAACCCGCATCCGCCGCCAAAATCGCCGCGGGTGGTGGCAAAAAGCTACCCTTCCTGCTCGTGCTCGTAATCGATTGACAAGTAGTATCATCCCTCCCTGACGACCCGGCTGTTCGCGATCCTGGCAAAGATGCCGTCTCTGAAGCCGTTGCTGATCAACTCTTGGCAGCTTCCAACTAGACCGCTGGAGATCGTCACCAAAGACATCTGCAACAGCCCAGATCAGCTCGGCTGTTTACCGAACGGCTGCCTGCAAGGCGGCTACAGATTCGTCTGCTGGGCGTGGGCATGAGTGATTTGGACCGGCCGGCAGCGGTGCAACTGAGCCTGTTGCCGGACCCGCAGCACGAGCAACAAACGCGCCTGGACCAAATCTCCGACCGCATCCGGGAGAAGTTCGGCGGAGCTTCACTGCAACGGGGATCGGGGATGCTTTTCCGCTCCCCGTCCTCGTTTCCGCTCGCCAAACGACTGTCGTTGCCTCGTCGGCGACGGGCCACGAACGCCGTGCGCTGCACGGCGAACTCATGACAGACCGCCTGCACGACATCCTCCACCGTAGGACGCCATGCCAATTGATGTGGCCCCGGAATGGCCGGGGTATCCGGTTGCTCCGCGAGCCGTTGGCGCCAGGGCTCCACCCAACCTTCGCTTCCCAGCTCTTCCACCAAAACCGCCTTGAATCGACCTGGATACAACGCGCCGCAACGGCGGTGCCGACAATCGGCATCCTTGCGCACCATCACCCGCCGCTCCCCGCCGCTCACTCGTCACGTGATCAAGTCCGTTCTCGATGTCGATTCGCAAAGGCCGAGCCACGACCCGATCGTCTCTCATCTTCAGTTCTAAGCACCGTTCGAGAAATAACTGTCCACTGTCCCCTCGCCCCCTCGTGGGAGAGGGCAGGGTGAGGAGGCAGTAAATGCGTCAGTAATTTCTCGAACGGTGCTAAGTGAAAGACTAGGAATTCAAGCAGGCGGCGCAGGCCGCCGTAGGGTCTGGGGCGAAGCCCCAACGAAAGTCGAAAACGGAGCTGTTAAAATAGGTAAAATAGAATCGCCGCTTCAGAGGATCTAGTGATGGAAACGGACGAAAACACGAGCCAGGTCCGAACGTGCGTGCTGCCTGGGGACTCGGAGGCAGGTTGCCTTTCCGTTCCCATCGGGAGACAATTTCAAGTGTTGGCGGATCGTGCGGACCGAATTGTTCGGGAGACAGCGACATGGAGACAGACACGATGGGCAGCGTGCTTACCGAGGCGACCTTGGAGAACCTGGCGGATCTTTGGGATTCGCAGCAGGGGAGGATCAGGCCGGAGGACGTCCGCCGCGTCACGGTCACCGACGCGCTGGTTGATACCGGCGCGACGATGTTGTCCCTGCCCCGGCACGTGATCCAAGCACTGGGCCTTGCCAAGAGACATACCAGACGAGTGCGAACGAGCAGCGGGTTGCACGACGCGGACATCTACGGCACTGTCCGGCTGACGATCGGCGCCCGGGATTGCCCCACCGATGTGATCGAGGTTCCGGATGGTACGCCGATCCTCGTCGGCCAGATTCCATTGGAGGCGATGGATTACGTCGTGGATCTTCGAGCCCGGCGGCTCGTCGGGAACCCGGATCATGGTGGGGAACTGATGTACGACTTGTACTGAACGACATTGCATGCGGGAACGGGAGCTTCGTTCGGCGAGGGTCTCCGACCCCGCCGAAACCGCCGACCGCGTTCGGCGAGGGTCTCCGACCCCGCCGAAACCGCCGACCGAAGGTCTCCCGCGACATCGGAGACTGTCGGCCGGCGGGGTGGCTCGGTCAGAGACCGGCCACAGCGCTGGGGGTGGGGCGGAAAAGATCCTCCCAGCAGGAGATCCGAGCCGTTTTTGCAGTGCGGTGGCTTGACGCCGCTTTCGTTTTGCGTCAGCTTTGCATTCTGCGCGATAGCTGTTGGAGGAGCGGAGTGAAAGAAAGGCACAGCCAAAGCGGCGTCAAGCCACCGCACTCCAAAGAAAGCGAACCGGCCAGTGGGGAACAAGAATCGTTACGTTCCCGGAGTACAAAACTGGGCGAAAACGTTACAAACTGAACACGCCACCCCCTTCCCCCTCGTCCAGTGGGAAGGTGGCGTAAGGTAGGCGCCGGTCATTCGTTGGCAAGGGTGCGGATCTGGTCTTCGGTCAGCAGGCCGCGATAGATGCGGAAGTCGTCGAGTGCGCCGTGGAAGTTGGCGCCGGGTTGTTTTTCCCAGACGTTGTAGCCGCCCAGCCGGACGCCGGTCAGATGCACGGTCGCCTCGGGGCCGAAAACGCGGTGCCGCCGGTCGGGCCGGCCGTCGATGTAGAACTGGATCGAACCGCCCGCGCGCGCGTCGCAGACCACGGCCACATGATGCCATGCCTGGCTTCCTACCTCGGCAAACGAGGCGAAATGTGCGTGGCCGGCCGAACCGCGGTGGATGGCCACGTTCGCGCCGCCGTTCTGCAAAAGACTCAGGTGCAGATCGTGTTCGCTCCAGTCGTCGCAGAACAGGATCGCGTTCCAGCGGTTCCGCAAGGATTCCGGTTTGACCCAGAAGGCGATGCTGACGGTGGTGAAATCGCCGGGCAAATCGCCGACATGCACAAAGTCCCCGTGGCTGGAGAACATGAGTGCCCGGCCGCTCCGGCCCTCGATCCGCCGCGCGCCGACCACTTGTCCGTGATGGTCGGCCCCCGAGCTGTCATGGACGGTGGCCCCGTCCGGTTCGTCGAATGGCCAGTGGGCGACCAGTTCGGCAGGCACAGGCTCCAACGGCCCGTCGGATATCGGGTCGGGCCGAATGCCGTACGCCGATCGCAGCGTGGGCGGCTCGCGGAAGCCCGGCTGGTCGCGATGACGCAGGTTGCGCAGCCCGAAGTACGAGCCGTAGTATTGCCCGTTGGTATCGATCCACGTGGCAAGCTTGACGAACTCGGCCGGCGATAGGGCCACGTCGTGGTGCCCTTCGCGCAGCACCTCGATCAACCGGCTGCGATGCGAACCGAGCGAATAGGGTGCCACGGTCGGTGCGTGCTCCATGGACCATTGCCACGAGGAGCCCTGACCGGGCGGTGCGGTCCACTCGCGCACCGTGTTGATCAGTCCCTTGCTCATGATCTGCTCGTACGAGCGGTTGAACAGATCCGTGCGATCGCCGGTCAGCGTCAACTGGCCGTCCGGATCGGTGTTGCCGTGGCACGCGATGCAGTGCTTGTCGAAGATGGGCTGCACGTCGGTCTCGTAGTGTAACGGACGCGGGGCCACGTCGCCCGGCTGCGGGCCCAACGTTGCCGGCGGGGCGCGCAGCGCCAGCGGCATGGCCCGGATGTCGCGCGGCGGGGCCCCGGTGCGGTGTTCGTGACAGCCGATGCAGGACCGCTGCTCGCCCGGCCGCAGATTGATGAACGTCCGCATCCGCTGCACTTCCAGGAAGTCCCCGTCGAGCGCCTGGAAGAACAGGTTGGCGTCGGCCGGAGCGGTGAAGTAGGCCGAGCCGTCTGGGTGGACCGGCACCACGCCTTCCAGGACGGCGATCCATATATGGCTGTACCAGCTTACCGCGACCATTTGCCCAGGGAAGTTGTCGCCGCTGCCATAGGGCCAGACCGACCACGGACGTTCCACCTGGCGCAGCACGCGCAGATACTGCACCTCGCCCCGCTCGACGCCCGGCAGCCCTTCGTACACGTCGGTCAAAAACAGAGTCGCGGTCGCGTCCACCGGTTCGTTCGCAGGGCTTGCCGCGGGCGTTTCCGCCACCGCGCCGGGCCGGGACATGGCTGGCAACACGGGCGGCACCGGACGCGGTTTCAACAGAATCGGCGTGAAGCACGACATTTCGGGATCGTCGTAGATCGGCACCAGGTTGCCGAATACGTCCAGCAGGTAGATGCCATAGGCGGCCTCGTCGTTGTACCGCTTGTCCGGATTGGCGGAAACGAGGAAGAACTGGTCGGACAGCGGGAACGGATCGCAGTAGAACGGACCGTACACGTCCTCGCGCCACTGGCCGTTGCGCCGCTGGTACAAACCTCGCAGTTCGCGCACCGTCGTGTCGGGCGTCAGGCTGGTCATGGCGTCCTCGGTGCGTTTGTTGCCGTGCAAATCCACCAACAGGATGGAACCAACCGCCAACGGCTCGTGGCCGCAACCCGTGGCGACGATCAGATTGGGACGGTCGGGAACCTGCCGCGCGTGATAGAACACGCCGGGGTCGCGGATGTTGTTGCCGTACACCTCTTCGGAACCCGAAGCGTCGGGCCGCATGGCCCACAGCGGCTGGATCGCCGCAATGCCCTTGAAGACGTACTCCCAGCGCGTGTAGAGGATGCGGCCGTCATTGAGCACCGCAGGCGTGAACTCGCTGAGCATCCCCTGCGAAAGCCGTTCCATGTTCCCACCATCGGCATCGATGCGGTACAGGACCGTACAGGGCAGTGTGTGCCCGCCGCAAACCGCCGTCCGCTCGCATCGGCTGGACGCGAACACGATCCGCCCGTCGGGCAGGTAGCAAGGGTGCATGTCGTCGGTCCAGTGCGCGTGCAGCCGCGGGTTGGCCTGGCAGGAACCGACCGCGTGCAGACTGTACCGGGCCATCCGCTGTTGTTCGTCGTCAGGCTCGAACGTAAGCTGCCGAAGCCCCGAACCGTCGACGCCGACTTCCCACAACCGCATCCCTTCCGGCCTTGGCGGCCGGTATCCGAACACGACGCGTTGGGCATCGAACGACACATCCAACCGGTCGAACACGCCACCGGCAAGTTCGGGCGCCACGTCGGTCACGGCGCCGTCGTCCAGCGATAGGCGAGTCAAGCTGCCGCCGTACTTCTGGATGCCTTGGTAATAGTCGTCGTAGAAGTGCGGGGAATCGTAGGTATAGCGTCGCGCGAACAGGATCGCTTGGCCTCGCAACAGCGGATTGGCGGTGACCAGCATCTCGCGGCGACTGGAGGCCAGTTCCCCATGCAGCGCGATGGTTGCTTCGTCGGCAGGATCGAGCCCCGAAGACGACGCAGACACGGCCCGCGTTTCGAGTGCCGCGATACGGGCCAGGAACTCTGTTGCCGGATACTGATCGGGAAACCTAGCCCCCAAGGCCGTCACCGCCGATCGAAGCCGGTCGGCCGCGTCCAGAATCGCGTCCAACTCGGCCGCGATGATGCACAGCCGAAGCCACTGAGCCGTGTGATCCGGTGGTTCATCACCGGCCAGCGGCCCGGTCAGCAACTCCATCTGCTGTCGGATGGCAACGCCACGGTGGCCCCAGCGGGTCGTTACCTCTGCGACAAACTCCCGCTCCCAAGCAACGCCGGATTGTGCCAGCCAGCCATCGTCGGCGAACCACGCCGCTGGCACGGCGGCCAGCAAGCGGTTTGCATCGCGGGGGAAATCCCGCTCCAAACACCGCCAGAGATACGGGATCGGATTGGCAGCCAACGAGAAGAAAAACTGCCGGGGGCCTGGCGATTGCTGTTCGATGCGGATGGCCAGTTGATGCTCGCCCGGTTCGAGCGCCAGCAAGGCAACGACTTGATCCTGGCGCGTCCCGTCCAGTCGCATACTGGTTCCATAGCGGCGGTAGGTCAGCGCCGTATCGGCCGCGAGCAGCTTCCGACCGTTCAGGTAGACGGTCAGCCGATCGCCACCGCCCACGCCCAACAGAACCCGCACGGCACGTTCCGTGCGAATCGTGCGGCATGCCGTCCACGGGCTATCACCGGTGTCCAGCACGCGACCGTCCTGCCAATCGGGCTGTGGCTCCCAGAGCCCGTTCCCCTGAGCGTCGCGCGCACTCAGATCGATCCCCCCTGCCAAATCCTGCTCCGCGACCGGCGGTTGTGCCACGTGCCACGGTCCCGCCTGTACTTGCGCGGCGGCACCGGCCACCGCCTGGCGGCCATCACGATAGGCGTTGCGCGACGCCAGCATCGCTTCGTGCAGCGAAGCCCCGCCCGGATACAACGGCACCAGGGTCGCGCGAGATTCGCCCGAGCCTATCGCGCCCGAATCCGCGCCCGCATCCGCGTCAGTGACAGCGGACGGCGGAGCTTCCGCGGCCCAAGCCGGCGTCATGCTGGCCACCAGCAACAGCAGTGCGAAGATTCGATTTTGTGGGGTGCCGGTCATGATAAAGTCTCCGCTAGTCTCCCGCAGCAGCTTCTTGGTGTGCTCGACTCGTTGCCGGTCGATCTCTTCGTCCACCAAGCGGCCGATGCATTGGTAAAAAGGCCCGGTACAGACACCCTTGCTTTTATCAGATTGCTTGTATATCGTCAAAGCAGCATCAAGAGAAAAGAAGGGAGGATACATTCATGCCGGTTGTCTCTGCCAAGCGAATGCTGACCGATGCGGCCACGCACGGCTATGCCATCGGTGCGTTCAACGTCACGAATATCATTCAAATGGAGGCGGTGATCGAGGCGGCAGCGGCTCGTCGCGCGCCGCTGATCGTCCAGACGTCGGTCACGCCCACGAAATTCCTGCGTCCCGAAGTGATCGCAGCCGCCTTCCGGGCGATGGCCGAAACATTGCCGATCCCGGCGTGCCTGCATCTGGATCATTGCGACGACGTCGAGTTTTGCAAGCGATGCGCCGATGTGGGCTATACCAACGTCATGTACGACGGTTCGAAGCTGGAGTTCGAGGAGAACATCCGCCTGACGCGCGAGGTGGTCGAGTACTGCCACGGGCGAGGCGACATCACGGTCGAAGGCGAACTGGGGACCGTCTCCGGCGTGGAAGACCAGGTGCGAGTCGCGGAAACCGAGGCCGAATTGTGCGATCCGGCCCGGTCGCTGGAGTTTGTCGAGCGGAGTGGTGTGGATTTGTTCGCCCCGGCGATCGGCACGGCTCACGGCGTCTACACGACCGAGAACCCCAAGATCGACTTCGACCGCTTCGAAAAGATCCAGGAAATCGTCAACGGCCGGGGGATCGTCGCTCCCTTGATCGTCCACGGCGGAACCGGTCTGAAACCGGAAGTGGTGAAACGGCTGGTCGCTTTGGGCGGCGCCAAGTTCAACGTATCGACGGACCTGAAGTACGCCCTGATCGATGCGATTTACGAATACATCTCGACGCACCGGAACGAATATAATCCGGGCAAGATCGACGTGGCGGCCAAGCGGGCAGTCATCGAGCGGGTTGACTACTGGATCGACCTGCTGGGCTGCGGCGGGAGAGCCGAGGGAAGCGGAGCGATCCAGCCTCCTTTTCAATGACCTCGAATGGACCAACACACATGAGCCAAATCAAGGCCTTTTTTTTCGATCAGGACGGAGTGATTGTCGACACGGAGCGAGACGGCCACCGCGTGGCGTTTAACCGGACGTTCGCGGAGTTCGGGTTCGACGTCCAATGGAGCGTCGAGCAGTATCACGGACTGCTGCAGGTGGGCGGCGGCAAAGAACGGATGATGCACTACCTGCAAACGCAGGGATTCGGTGTGGAGGTGAAGCCGGAAGACGTGCCGGACCTGATCCGGCGGCTTCACCAGCGGAAGACCGATCTGTTCATCGAGTTGATCGAGAGCGGCACCCTCCCGCTGCGCCCCGGCGTACGGCGAGTGATGGAAGAGGCGGAGCGTTTGGGGATCGTGCTTGGCATCTGCACGACCTCCAACGAACGGTCCGCTCGGGCGATTTCCCAGGGACTGCTGGCAGGGATCCCGTTTCAATTCGTGTTGGCGGGCGACGTGGTACCCGCCAAGAAACCCGATCCGGCCATCTACCGGCTGGCGTCGCAGCGCAGCGGGTTGCAGGCGGAACAGTGCGTGGTGTTCGAAGATTCGCACGTCGGTGCGGTCGCCGCCAAAGCCGCCGGGATGCACGTGGTGGCGACGACGACCCGCTACACCGAGAACGAGGACTTGAGCATGGCCGACGTGATTGTCGACTGCCTGGGCGAGTTGGACGGCCCGCGAGCCAACGTCCGTCCCGGGGCCCGGAGCCCCGTTCTGGCAGACGGCTGCGTCCATGCGCGTGACGTACTCGAGTGGTTCCGCAGCGAGGAGACGAGTCCATGATCGATCTGCAGCGACTGGACGCGAGGGCCTTGGCCAAGATCATCGACTATTCGATCCTGCCGAAGGAGACCACCGCGGCGGAGATTCGCGAAGGCTGTGCGGTGACCCGACGCTACGGATTCGCCGCGTTCTACGCCAGCAGCGCCTACTGGGCGCCCTTGATCCGCGAGGAGCTGGCCGGCATGGAGGATGTCGAGATCGGCGCGGGCATCGCGTTCCCGCTGGGCAGCGCGCCGCCGGCCGTGAAGGCGTTCGAGGTCGAGGACGCGGTGCGGCGCGGCTGTACGGCCGTCGACATGGTGATGAACATCGGCGCCTTGAAGAGCGGTGATCGGCGGACCGTCGTCGAGGAACTGCGGCTGTTCCGATCGGCCGCCGGCGCGGCCGTCACGAAGTGCATTCTGGAGGTGTGCTACTTGACGGATGAAGAAATCGCCACCGCCAGCAAGCTGGTGGCCGAGGCGGGTATCGACTTTGTCAAAACGTCCAGCGGCCAGTTCGAAGGTCCCAGCCTGGAACAGTTTCTCGTGATGCGCGATGCGGTGCGCGACGCGCCGGTCCGGCTGAAGGTCGCCGGCGTGAAATTTCCTCGACCGCAAAACGCTCTGGTGTTCCTGCGGGCCGGAGCCGACCGCATCGGCACCCGCGCGGGGCCGGAGATCGTCGATTCCCTCGACACACTCCGCAGCATTGGCCTGGTGCCGGAGGGCTAATCCATGACCGAGTACTTGGCCGGAGTCGATGTGGGCACGACCGGCGCGCGGTGCATGATCTTTGATCTGCACGGCAACCCCGTGGCCCGCCACTATTGCGATTACGGGGCCATCTATCCTCGGCCGGGTTGGGTCGAACAGCAACCGGAGCTGCTGATCGATCGGACGATCGAAGCCTGCCGCTCGGCCATCGGTCGTTCGGGCATCGATCCGCGTCGCATCGCATCCATCGGTTTCTCCGCGCAGCGTTCCGTGACGTGCCCCGTCGACGCGGCCGGGTGCGCGGTTCGCCCCATGTTCTCCTGGCAGGACGCCCGCACCAGTCAGGAGGTGGAGGATCTGCGCCAAGTGGTGGCTGCCGAGCAGTACTACGAACAAAACGGCCTGCCGTTGGGTACCACGTGGATTGTCACCAAGATCCTTTGGATGCGCAAACACGAGCCCGACCTCCTGGCCAAGACGGCACGCTTCGTGCAAAACCAGGATCTTGTGCTGCGCGCTTTCGGCGCCGACGATTTCTATACCGACCTGTGCTGTGCCGTGTTCTACGGTGTCTGGGATGTGCGCCGAGCGGACTGGAACCATCCGTTACTGGACCGGCTGGACCTGAGCCCTGCGATGTTCGGTCGCCCAACCCCGCCGGGCACCCAGGTGGGAACGGTCAGCCCGGCCGTCGCCGAGCAGACGGGGTTTGCCACCGGTACGCCGTTGTGCGTCGGGGCGGGCGACCAGAATTGCAGCGTATTGGGGATGGGCGCGATCGAGCCGGGACTGGCCACGGTGACGCTGGGCACGGCAGGCTTGGCGATCCTGGCCACCGACCGGCCTCTGCCCGGGTTTGGCGGGATGATGATCACCCACCACGCGGCACCGGGGCTGTGGGAGGTCGAGGGGCTGTCCAACGCCGCAGCGGCCTCGCTCCGCTGGTACCGGGACGCAATCGGCACGAGCGAGAAACAGATCGAAGCCGCAGGCGGACGCGATGCCTACGAGCAGTTGGACGCCTTGGCCGCCACCGCTGCGCCGGGTAGCCGAGGTTTATTGTATTTGCCTTACCTGGCCGCTGCCGCCACGCCGCGCTGGAATCCGCATGCCCGGGCCGCTTTCGTCGGACTTTCCTTCGCCCACGGCCGAGCCGAGATGACGCGCGCCGTCATGGAGGGGGTGGTCTTGGAAATCCGGGATATCTTCGAGCAATGGACGGCGGCCGGCTTATCGGTCCGGTCCCTGCGAATCGGCGGCGGGGCAACTCGCTCGAACCTCTGGAACCAGATCCAAGCCGACGTTTACGGTCGGCCCGTGGAAACGTTGCGTGTGGGAGAGTCCGCTGTCTTGGGAGCGGCGATCCTCGGCGGGGTCGCGGTCGGCGCATTCTCGTCGCAGGCAGACGGGGTCGCCGCGATGGTACACGTCGCGGATCGAGTCGAGCCCGATCCGCAGCGGCACCAGTGTTACGAGGAACTCTACCGCGCCTATGTGCAGACCTACGAGGGGCTCAGCGGCAACGGTGCGTTCGACGCCCTGGCCCGTATCCAGTCCGCATCGTGATGCCGGCCGAAGTTAACCCCCGGCGTCTCCAAAAGGGAAGCTGAGTCACGCGAACATCAGGAGGCTGGGCTGATCAACTCAGGGCAGCTTCCAGCTAGACCGCTGGAGATCGTCAGCACAGGCACTTGCAACAGCCCAGATCAGCTCCGAGCGTGTTCTGGGTACGTCGACTTGCGGCTTTCGGCGGCGAGCAGGCCACGATAGAATACTGGCAGGCCAAACGCGGGGGCGGACGACGGGGCATCATCGAGATTGTCGAGGAAAAAAAATGATTTGAAACGACGAGGAACTGGACGCGACGTTGGAGCGAATCCGACACTTCCAGGCTCAGATTCGGCACCTGCGCAAGGTAGAAACGAACCCGACGAACTACCGACTTTCGGCGTCCGGGTTCATCGCGGAGGTCGACCGAATGCAACTTGAAGTTCGGGAGTACCTCAGCTTGGCACCGTCACAGGTGCATGCTACCGCGTGACCGATCGCACTTCAGCGACGAAATCGGGTAGCCGGGCGGGTTGCCCCGCCCAGCCCCCACACCACGAGAGCATGCGGCTCCGCACTAGGCGGTTCCACGAAGGGGAGCAAGCTGCCCCCAGAGATGCTTTCGCGAGAGAAGCCCTTGTTGCTCCAGCCACTTGTTGGCCATCGCGTAACGCATGGCAGGCGTCCGAGACATCCGCCAATAGCGTTTGCGACTGATCGCGTGTTTGATCGCCATGCCGTCCGGACCGGGTGCACCCCGGTTCCGTCGGACCTGGCGCCAAGCTCGCTGGAGGCTGAAGTGCCCGCTGGCTTTCAAGCTGAGGTATGTCGATCGCGTCCAGATGCCGACATCCGCCAGCCTCTTCCTGGGGCAGATCATGCACGCAGGTCTGGAGATCCTGTACCGTCATCGCCAGTTGGGCGTGCTGCTGAGTCTGGAGGATGTGGTCCAACGAATGCAGGCCGGCCACGAGATTCGAGTCTGTCTGGGGCTGGGCTCAGTTGATGTTGAGTGTTCATCCCGTGCAGATCTCCGTCCCTGGGTCGGTTGGGCTTCAAGAGCCGAAGCGGACCGCTGTTCCGTAGCCGATCAGCTCGGCAGCTCCCGTGGATACGGACGAAGTAACCAGGCGAAACCCGATGACCGCGTCGGCTTCCATCGATTTGGCTTGCTCGCTAATCCGGTCGACAATCGTTTGCGCAGCCTGCTCAAGCATTCCGCTGTAAGCCTTCAGCTCGCCGCCGACGGACCAGTTCCTCAGAGCAAGCATGACCCAGCCGATGATGGGAATCAGCTTGGTGAGCACCCGGCCCGCGATCTTGGAAGTCACTTTGTAGACGATTCTGCGGATCATCCGCCGCAGGACGATCATCAGGATGGCCGTCATGAACATGAGCGGTGTCCCCACACGAGCCGGTCCTGCGAGCGTCGGGTCGACGGAGGGTAGATCCGGAGGCGGCAACGGAACGTACTGCCAGACGGGAAAATGGCGGCCCAGGGCTTCCTGCATGGGGTTTCGGATCTCTTCCTGGGCGATGGCCAGTTCGTCGTTCAATCGCTGTTGGACGCGTTGGGCGACTTGGTCTTGTAGCCGCTCGCGTTGTGGTTCGGTTTGCCGTTGGGCATTGGCCACGAATTCCTGAGCCAGTCCCTCCAAGCCTTGAGGAGCCAAAGGCGACTTCAGTTGGTCCCAGATCACCTGCAAGGTGCCCGTTTCTGCCGGTAGCCCGACATCTTTGATCGCCGCCTGGACCGCGCGATGATGGTCGTCGAATTGCGGTTTCAGCTCGACACGAAACAGATGATCCAGGCTTTTCATGATCCGCGCCGTCTCGGCCTCGACCCGTTGCGGCAGTTGCTGCAGTTCACGCTCAGCCATCGAGCGCCGTGCCTGCCACCGGTCATACTCGTCGTGGCCCTGCGCGGCCTGTTGTTGTTCTGCACCCGTCGCCCGCGTCGGTTGGACGGCGGTTCCAAGTGTGGCGAATATGAGCAAGACGAATGTTGCTCGCAGCATTCCAATGTGAGTGTGCATCTGCGACTTCTCCATGCGGGTAGTCAAGATCCTGTGTCAGCGGTCACGGCCATCGTGCACGAACCGGCGCGAAACGTCGGACGATCCGGCGTCTACTAAGAAAACGCATCGATGACGTGGGAATGACAGAGATCTTGAGCGCAGCGACCGCAACCCTTCAGCGTGTTCGGTCGTTGGCATGTGCGTCGAAAAGCGTTTGCAGAAGCATGGAGGGGTTCAAGGCCACCGAGCTACGAACGTGGGGGCCTTCGGCCTTTGGTCATCGAGGTGATCCGCGGATCTGGATGCCTTGCTTGGCAGCAAATCAGGCACTGCCAACCCGTCTTGATCCGCTCGGAATTGAGGCGGTTCGCCAGGTCGGCACTGGCGAGTTCAATCCTCTCGGAGTCGAGGCAGGTCGTCGGACTTGGAGCAGTTCGGCATTAAGCCGTTGACAGGTGAGGCGTTTCAATCCTCTCGGAGTCGAGGCGGGTCGTCGGACTTTCGCATGGCGAAGTGCCGGAAATGCCCGAAACACTGGTTTCAATCCTCTCGGAGTCGAGGCGGGTCGTCGGACTGGTCGTCGTCGAGATACGCGGTG
>SKVE01000665.1 GCA_007129635.1 Planctomycetaceae bacterium | reverse complement strand
CGCGTCTTCGCCCAGCGAGACCAAGTCCCAGGCGTAGCCTTCTTCCTCGATGCGAGCCAAGATCTTTCCTGCCATCGCGGTCGCGTCATCCTCCAAGCGATAGCGGATGACCGCGTTGCCAGGGGTCGACTTGCCGTCCGCATCGAATTCGAATTGTCGCACACCGACGCCATTGTTGATCGTGAATGTCTGGCCGTCCAAGACGCCGTTGGGCACACCCCTCGCGGTCAGATTCGAGGCATTGACGATGGTCACTGCCCCGCCGCCACCGATTTGCACGTTGCCATTGGCGAAATTCAGCGGTTGCAGGTCGTCACCCCAAACACCGCCGGCCTTTTCGCCTTGCACCGCCAGCACGATGGCGTTGGCCAACTCGTTGGGGGTGAAATGGTCCTGGAACACGATCGGCACGTTGCCGGGCACCGCGTCGGCCGCGTCCAGCACGAACTGGAAGGTGCGTTGGCTACCATCGCCATCGGTGATCCGGAACGTCTGGCCCGCCGTGACCGGTCCGCGTTGACTGAGCCCACTGTCGCTGGTATCCAGGCGGTGGAACAACCCGGAATTCAAGCGAATTTCCAGCGGACCGCTACCGACAGGCATCAACTGAGGCGCAACGCCCTCCAAGCGGTCTTCGTCTACCGCCTTCTGGATCGCAGCCACCACGGCATTCGCGACCTTGCTGCTACTGTCCAGGGCACTCCAAGCGATCGGTACATGGCCGATCGAGGTCACCCCGTTGTTGGTGAATTCGAAGGTTACCGGCAGATTCTTGCCGTCGTTGATCGTGAACCGCTGGCCGCCCAGGACGCCACCGGCCAACACGTTCGGCATCAGGATGCTTTGGGAAGGCGCCAACCGCAGGCCTAATCCGGCTGCCGGAGTGGTCAACTGAGCCGGGGTATGCCCCGAGAAGACTAGGCCGCTGGCGGCCAAGTCCACCTGATGGCTGGGCGTCCCGGCAACATGCAGGCGACCGTCGCCTAGGTCGGTCAGACTGATATCCAACGAGCCGAGGGCCCAGTCCGGGTTCGGCAGACTTTCGACCGCCTGCAGGATCGCCTGAGCGACTTCTTCCACGGTATCCGATTCCTGGAACACAACCGCTTGGACGCCGAAGGGAACCTGTTCGCCGCTGGTGAATTGGAACGTCACGGCAGGATGACGCCCATCGTGAATCGTGAACCGCTGGCCGTCGCGAAGCTCCATGCCATCCACTGCTTTCAGCAGGATGGTCGGCTGGCCCGTCGTGCTCAAGGCCGATTCTCGCGTGTCGACGCGGTGCAAGAACGACGCGCCCAAAGAAACGACGCCTTCCCCTATACGAACCGGCGACAGCTCCAGCGAGGGCTGCGATTGAATGCTGCTGATCATCGCCGCGACGGTCAAGTTCGCGCGTTGTGCGGCTGGCCAGGTCGAATCGATCTCGACGGGCACTCGCGACGGGGGAGGGTCAGGGGGATTGACGTCCACGAATTCGAATTCTATCGCCGCGCCGCCATCGGGCGTGATGGAGAACCAAGCACCGGCCGAGACTCCCCCCGCCGGGACGCGCAGCACGTAAGGTGCCAGCCCCGTGAAACTCAACGGGCTGGACCCCAGGTCGATCACGTGATCGAACACGTCGCCCAACGCTGCCGAATTGGGTTGACCGTTGGGATCCGCGTCCACTCGGCTGCCCAGATAGAAGTCCGGATCCGAGATCACATGCCGCGCACCATCGTTGGCCAACAACGTCGGATAACGCGGATCGGTCAAGGAATCCGGCGCCGAACCGTAATCCAGTTTCGCTCCCGGCAAGAGGATCGTAAAGGTCGTCGCATCGGTCGACTGGTTCGCCTTCAGCCAGTTGCCCGGCAAGTCCTGAATGGCTCGCAGGAAGAAATTCGAGATGCCGGTCACACTGGCCGGGCCCCGGGTGAAGTCCACGGGCGCATTGGTCACCGGATCGCGGAAATCGACGAACAAGGTGTTGCCACCTCGTAGCGAGGCGGTCACCCCGACGAAAGCCTCGTTGTCGTTGATCGCTTGGATGATGTTATGAGCGAACTGGGCGCCGGTGAACTGGTCCCAGGGCTCGAAAGCCAGCCGGACCGCCCCGCCCGGGATGCCCGTGACGCTGATCTGGTCCTCCGGTTCCAGCTCGCGCGGATTGATCTGCGGCGGCGGTTGGTGCCGCGACGTATCCTGCAGATCGATCACCCCGCCGCCCAGATGCACCACATTGGGCAGATTCAACAGCGGATTGTTCCGAATCGCGTTGACCATCCGGTTGGCGATTTCGTTCAGCGGCGTCGACCGGCTGTAAGGAATCACGATGTTGCCCGGTATGAACTGCTGGTTGCTGTCAAACTCAAAGGTGACTTGGGTCCCCTCGAAGGACAGCACGAACGTGCTATCCCCGATCCGACCACCCCGTTGGTCCACATTGGGAGACGTCGTTGTATCCAACGCATGGAAACCGTTCGTTCCGTTCAGTTCCACGACCACTTGTCCGTCGTCGTCGACCACCTTGGTCGGGGTGACGCCCGCCAAAAAGCCCACGTCGGCGCGGGCCGTCTTGGCGGCGTTGATCGCGGCGATGATATTGTCGGCCAATTGATCCGCATCGGTGTTCACAAACGGGATACCGAACCAGCCGGGCTGGCCCACGTTGGTGATGAATTCAAACGTTGCGGTCTGCAGATTCGCCGGCACCCGTTCGTCGGTAATCCGGAAGATGGTTCGATTGATGATGGCATCGCCACCCGCTTCCGGCACCAGTACCGACAGGAATCCCGGCAACAGCAAGGTTGAACTGGGCGCCACTTCGGGACGTCCCAACGGTCGGCCGGTGGGGCTGATCGTCGGCGCCTCGGTCAGGTCGACCTCGTGCATCGGCGTGCCGCCCAGATAGACGCGGCCGTCGTTCAAGTGCTTGGCGTCCGGCAATTGAAGCTGCGACTCGCGGAAGATGGCCTGGGCCGTCCTATCGGCGATCTCCTCGTGCGTATCGGACAGCGAGAAGGGAATCCCGATCGCATCGGGAGCGACCACTCCGTCCGAATCGAATTCAAACACCTGCTGGACTAATTCCGTCGCCGGATCGCCGTCATCGTATTGGATCGTGAATCGCTCGCCATCGGTCAGCGGCCGAGACACGTAGGCGGGGAAGACATTCGAATCCTGGGGGTTGATCGACGCTTGGCCGCCGACATGGACATGCACCAGGCCTTCGCCCACGTACTGGACGCCGGTCAGATCCAGGTCCGAATCGAGCAGCGCAGCGACGATCGCGCCGCCGACCTGATCCACGGTGGTCAGGTTGGTGATGTTGATCCGATTGTCGGCCGTCCAGAACCGATTATTGTCGAACTCGAAAGACTCTGGCGGGGCCCCCTGCACCGTGATCGTGAACCGTTGGCCGTCCGCCACGGTGGGAATGACCTGGCCTTGGGCGTTCGTGGTGACCGGGATGGCCAACGTCAAGATGGTCGGGGGAACCGTCAGCGTGCTGCGCTCGGTATTGATGGTGATCGACTGGGCCGCGCCCAGATGCACCAGCCCGTCGCCGACAAACCGTGGTATCAGTTCCAAGCCATAGCTTTCGTCCAACTGCTGGATGGCTTCGACAATG
>SKVE01000289.1 GCA_007129635.1 Planctomycetaceae bacterium | reverse complement strand
GGAACGCCGTCCGCAACGCTGGACGGCGATCTGGCTCGCGATGCCGTGATCTTGGGCCACAAACAGACCGAATCGGTTCGAAAGGGCAGAACGATCAAGGTCTGAATCGGCGGTTTTGCGTACCATTCAGACCAAACCCGACAGTCATTTCTTTGCCGATCCTAAAGGAGCCACAACATGTTTTCGATCCTTGCCACACTATTGGCGGTGTCTTTCGCGTTGTCCACCGCCGAAGAACCCAGGACCGTCACGGGAACCGTGCGGGACCCTGACGGCAACCCGGTTGCTGACGCGCGGGTGTATCTCCTGAGTCAGATCGTCTCCCACGGTGAAGAGTTGGCCGGGGAAACAGAATCGAACGCCGCGGGAGAGTTTTCCGTTCGGCTTTCACAGGACGAGCCGGTAACATCGCCTCGCGGCATACGTCTGGTCGCGGTCAAACCGGGTATGGCGATCGGCGGCCAGTAACTGAGGGCAAGCGAACTCGCCGAACAGGTTGCGCTGACGGCGCATCCAACCACGCCGATGACCGTCCGTGTGACGCCCTGTTCGAGTTGGAGCGTGGCGTCTCGGTCAGTGGCCGTGTGCAGGATCCGCAGGGTAAGCCGGTCGACGAGGCGGAAGTTCTCGCCACGTGGATGTACCGAGAGGGATCGCTGATGTCGTTCCGCACCACGCAGGCCACGTCCGATCTCCAAGGCGAATTCGTGCTGACGGACGTCAGCCGAAACACCACCCTACGAGTCACGGCTCGGGCGGAGACGGCCGGCACGCTTGAGCCTGTCGAAGTCGCCGCTGCCGTGACGGAGCCGCTGATGCTGACGGTTGCGTCGGAGGGGGTCCTCTGGTTGTCCGGCCGGGTGGTCGATGAAGAAGGAGGGAGTATCGCCGGGGCGCAGCTTCAACTTCGGGTCCAGCAGCAGGACGAGCACGGCCACATGCGGAGTTCGTCCAATGTGAAGATCCCCGGCGGTTTGACCACGGACGAAACAGGCCGGTTCCGCGTCCCCCAGACCCTGCTCCGCTCGGCGAACGTACGGTTCGAAGTTCGAGCCGAGGGCTTCTTGACAGCGACCGCTGCGGTGACGCTCCCGATCACGGATGAGCCCGAGTTCACCGCGCCGGAAATCGTATTGAAACGGGTGGGCACCTTGCGCGGGCGGGTGTTGGACCGCCAGGGGAACCCGTTGTCAGGAGTGACCGTCTCGGCGTCCCGAGCAACGGGCGGGTCGCTTCGGTCCACCAGGTCCGTTCAGCCTCTGATCTCCACCCAAACCGACGTCCAAGGCCGCTTCCATCTGGAAAACGTCGATCCAACCGGCTGGTTCGTTTATGCCCACAAGCCCAGTTATCGCTTCACCGGCGCGCCTCGGATCTCCGGGCACTTTGATCAGAGCAGCGACAGGAGTATCGGGGCACAAGGGCCCGAGATCGAGTTGCGGCTCACCCGGTTGGACGAAGCGCCCCTGCTACGGATCGAGCCGGTGAAAGACCGTTGGTCCTTGGAGAGACGCCGCGAACTGCTGACCCAGTTGTGGAAGCAAGTGGACGCTCTGCCGGTCGCGAGCGAATTCGAGTATCTGCGAAGCCAGGTGTTGACCTACCTGGTTGGTGTCGATGACACGCTGGTCGAAGAGCGGCTGGAAAGAATCACTTCGCCCCACCTGCTGGTGCCGATGTTGATCCGGATGAGGCGACTGGACGAGGCACTGGAAGTCGCCCAAGAAGACGCGGACGAATACCGCCGGTTCCATTTGATCCTGGAAATCTCTGATGCTACGCCGGATGATGTGGCAAAGAACAACCTGTTAGCCGAAGCGCTGGTGATGGCGCGCGGCATTCACGATCCGGCCCAGCGCGTCGCTGCGTTGACGCAAGTCGCAGAAAAACTGTTGGATTTGGGTGAGCAGGACACGGCGGAACAGATCGTCGGCGAAGCGCGGCCCGCGAACTGGCAGTCGCCGGATGGAGCGGCTTTATCCGCAGCCGCTTCGCCGAGGTCCTGGCCGTGTTCAATCAAAAAGAGGCACTGAAGCTGATCCGGGAATTGACGCCCGAACGGGATCAAAGCCGGCACGTGGGCAACATCGCTCACAAGCTGGCACGCGTGCAGCCCGCCGAAGCAGAACGCGCCCTGGCCAAGTTAGATTCAGCCCCCTCATACGACTATTACGGGGTGAGAGTATGCTACCGGATGGCACAGATGGACTTGGAGCGTGCCGTCAGAATTGCTGAGTCCATCGGGCAGGGGCGCGTCAGGCAGCCTGACGGTTCCAGGGAATCGTGTGAACCGGTTTATCATCCGTTTGCGTTTGCCGCGATGGCCCACTCTTTGGCAGAAGATTCACCGGAGAAATCCCGCGAATTGCTCCGCCGGGCGGCCGAATTGCTTTGGACCGTCGACGACCCAGGCGACCTGCAAACCGTATCCCGGCGTCGGGTCCCGCCGCTGGGGCACCGGCTGGTCGACGGCCGAATACCTATGGCGAGCCGTGCACGCCATCGAGGTGACTGGACCAATGCGCGACTGGAACACCGAGTGGCTTCCCGAGCAGCGGCAGCGCCGCGCGAGCATGCTGAGCCTGCTGGCCCGCTACGGCCTCTTCGCCGACGAAACACGTCTCTGGATCACGGCGGTCGAACCGCCTATCGAAGAGTTTGCGAAATCGTCTCTCAACGAGGACGCAGCCCTGGCGATCGCCGCGTGGACCATGCTCGATCCCGAACAGGTGTTGGCATGGCACGGGGAGCTGCTCAAGCTGGCCGGTGAACCTGACAATCGCGCGTTGCGCGTCTATCCGCAGCAGACGGCCATCATCGCCCGCGTTCTGGCCGGCGACAAAGATGATCTGTTCGATTTTATCGACCGTTACACCTCCCGGCTATGGATACCCGATCGAGACGACTTCTGAGTCGGAATGTGAGCACCGTGATGACCCTCTTTCGAGGCAGTAACGAGGCTGGCCTGGAGACCTACGGTCGGCGGTGAGATGGATTCCATCCGAACCCCGCTACAGGCCCCTTTCGGCGTCAGCATACGTTTTAAGTCCAGACCTGCCCCCCCGACGTACCGAGACAGTCGTCAGGGCGGAATAAGGCAAGCGAATTTCGGGCAAGGGAATGGGTGTACGCGGGGGGAGTGGGGCAAGGGGATTTAGGGCAAGGGAATTTGGTGGTAGACGATTTCTGTGGGGGAGTGGTAGACGGACACGCATGGATTCCGGCATCACGGCCTGGATTCTCGTGCCGTACATTCCCTTGCCCGAAATTCGCTTGCCTTGAAAAACGCCGGTCGCGATTGCCCTGGCTGGCGCGGTGGACGGCGGCGGGCGGTGGGAAACGGTTCGGACACGTTGCGTCGCGCATCGCCCGTTGCGAGATGGATTCCAGCGTAACCCCGCTACAGGTTCCTTTCCAGCGTCAGCATAAGTTCTAAGTGAAGACCTGAGCCTCGACGCACAGCAGACCCCATCCGCCTCGTGCGGATGGTGAATCAGATTGGCGAGCTAAGCCGCCCGTCGCCCGCGGAGCCAGACCCCATCCGCCTCGTGCGGATGGTGAATCAGATTGGTGAGTTTGACAATCTTGCGCTCCATCCGGACGAGCCGGATGGGGGCGGG
>SKVE01000233.1 GCA_007129635.1 Planctomycetaceae bacterium | reverse complement strand
TATCTTCGGGGGTGACGTTCACGATTTTTTCTCCTTCTTCAGGGGACAAGTGATCAGGGGACAGTATCGCCGCCAAAATAGGCCAAGGAAATAATCCAGTCCGGCAAAGCGTCCCGCCCCCGTGGCGGCAAGCACAAGGCAGGCGAACAGTTCAATTTGCTGGTATATCGTTTCTGCAGCTCCCGGGTAGCCCGGCCACTGGGTCGCGACGATGGCCGCTAAAAATCCAGCCGCAGCCAGTGCCGAGATCCGCGTGAACAAGCCGAGGATCAGGAAGGCACCCACAATCACATCGAAGTACGGAATTATTACATCGATCCGCTTGGTGTCCAGTATCTTTTGACCCGGTGCCGGCAATTTGAGTTGCCCACGCCGCGCCTGATCCGTGTCGGCCAACGCGTTCAGATCCCGCTCGTAAACCCGCCACATATTATCGATGGTCCACATCCAATTGTTCAGATTTCCATATAATTCGGCTTCGATCGTGGCGATCTGATCCCGCAGTGAGGAGACCTCGGCTCGCCCCCGTTCGTGCCGGTACTTTGCAATGCGGTCAAGCCCATCGAAGTATTGGCGTATCTCGTCCTGGTTCACGTCGAAGAACCATTCCAATTGTTCTTTGCGGCTTTCGAAAATCTGCTCCGCCTGTTCGACTTGCTGCTCGTCAAATCGGTAGTGGGCGATCACTCGTTGCAGGTAGGCCTCCCATGCTTCCAGGGTAGCCTCTTTGTCCAATCGAGCCCGTCCCTGCCCGTCGTATAGGAACCAGTGGAACACGGGGGTCAACGGGCCTTTGGCGATTCTCATGAAGCCTGCAGATGTCCAGTCACCGGCCACGATCTTGTCGGCGCCTTCTCGGTAAAAATGCCAACCGATCACGAGCCGCAGCAGGACCAAGGTGATGATGGCAGTGGTGCCCAGGCGATAAGGTGATGAAGTGTTCAGGGCAGAACTCCTTTTGCGACGCGAGGGAATGTAAGGTGTGCAAATTCGAGGCTTTTAAGTGCGCTCGCAACTAAACGGATTTTTTAGTATTATTCACAGATTCACGGTTTTCGCAACGGGCCAGCGTGTTGGCGGTCAGAAAAGAACTCTTTCGCTTTGCAGGTACCCGAGTCGATGTCCCGATTTCCCGGACGCAGCAGTTATGTGGTCATCCCGGCCCGACTGGACTCGAAACGTCTTCCGCGAAAACTGCTGCTGAAGGAAACGGGCAAGTCGGTCCTACAACATACTTACGAAGCGGCTAGTGGCGCGACGAAACCGCTTGGTATTTGCGTCGCAACCGACCATGAGGAAATCGCCGCCGAAGTACGTTTTTTTGGGGGCCGTGTATTGATGACCGATCCGGCGGCCAGTGGCACCGATCGAGTCGCCCAGGTGGCTCGCGATCGGGAAGATCTGGACATCATCGTCAACGTGCAGGGCGACGAACCGCAAATCGCCGCACCTTCGATCGATCGGGTGATCCAGATATTGGAGGACAACCCCCAGGCCGTCATGGCGACGTTGGCCACACCGATCCGCCAATGGGCTCGATTGGACGATCCCGCCTGCGTCAAAGTGGTGTTCGATCATTCAGGACGGGCCCTGTATTTCAGCCGCAGTCCGCTCCCCCGCCCCGGCGTAAGAGACGAGCGGCTGCTGAACACCAACCCGGCCCTCTTTCATCAGCATATTGGGGTATATGCGTATCGCCGAGACTTCCTGATATGGTTAGCCGAGTTGCCGAGGGGACGCCTTGAGAAAATAGAAGGTCTGGAGCAACTACGTGTTTTGGAGGCGGGTTTCGACATCCTGGTCGGCGTGGTCGACCAGCCGACGCGCGGAATCGACACGGTCGAGGACTATCGGGCCTTTGTCAGGCAGATGCGGACCTGATAAACTGCACCCTGCTGCCAGTCAATCGACCAGGAAGGTTTCACGCTCACTATGACCAAGCATATCTTTGTAACGGGTGGAGTTGTCAGTTCGCTGGGCAAAGGCTTAACCAGCGCGTCGATCGGGATGCTGCTCGAACGTCGCGGCCTGCGAGTCAAGATGCAGAAGCTGGACCCCTATCTGAATGTCGATCCGGGAACGATGAGCCCCTACCAGCACGGCGAAGTTTACGTGCTGGACGATGGCAGCGAAACGGATTTGGACTTGGGGCACTACGAGCGATTTACCAACAGCCCGCTGACTCGGGATTCCAACTACACCACCGGCCAGATCTATCTGTCGGTCATCGAAAAGGAGCGGCGAGGCGAATTTTTGGGCAAGACGGTCCAGGTGATTCCGCACGTGACCAACGAGATCAAGTCGGTGATCCACAAGCTGGCGGACGAGTCGACGGACGTAGTGATTACCGAAATCGGGGGGACTGTCGGTGATATCGAGAGCCAGCCATTCTTGGAGGCCATCCGCCAGTTCTCCTTGGACATCGGGAAAGAGAACTGTCTGTACGTGCATTTGACGCTGGTGCCGTACTTGAAAGTGGCTGGGGAATTGAAGACCAAGCCGACTCAGCATTCGGTCGGCCAGTTGCGACAGATCGGTATCCAGCCAGACTTGTTGATCTGTCGTACCGAACGTTCCATCCCGCTGGAGGAACGCAAGAAGATCGCGTTGTTTTGCAATGTGCTGCTGCAGGCGGTCATCGAGGAAAAGGACAAGGACTTCTCGATCTACGAAGTGCCGCTCAGCCTGGTAGACAACGGCCTGGATGAATGGATCGTCAAGAAGTTACACCTGAGTTCCAGCACGCTGGATCTGAATGATTGGCGTAATCTGCTGCATCGTTTGCGAAATCCGAAGCACGAGATCAGCATCGCCGTCGTGGGCAAGTATGCTGAGCATTTTGATGCGTACAAGTCGATCTACGAAGCGTTGGATCATGCGGGGATCGAGAACCAGGCCCAGGTTCGCATCGGACGCGTCCGCAGCGAGGAGATCGAGCGTGAAGGCGCCGAACGGCTGTTGACCGGGTACGATGGGATTCTGGTACCCGGCGGGTTTGGAGAACGAGGCATCGAGGGGAAGATCGAGGCGATTCGATTGGCGCGCGAGCGCAGCGTGCCGTTTTTCGGCATCTGCCTGGGCATGCAGTGCGCGGTCATCGAATTCGCGCGGCATGTCCTGGAGTTGCCGGGTGCTCATTCGTCCGAATTCGACAAGAACACCGATCATCCGGTGATCTGCCTGCTGGACGAACAGCGCAACGTGATCGACAAGGGCGGCACCATGCGACTGGGCGCCCAACCGACCGTCTTGGACGATTCCTCGCGAGTGGCTGCCTGCTATCAGCAGCGGGAGATCTCCGAGCGGCATCGCCATCGTTACGAATTCAATTCGGACTATCGTCAGCAATTCGTATCCCAAGGGATGCGGATCGCGGGCACCAGCGACGGGGGGAAACTGGTGGAAATCGTCGAAGTGGCGGATCACCCCTGGTTTGTCGCCGTCCAATTCCATCCGGAATTCAAGTCGAAACCCACGGCTGCGCATCCGCTGTTCTCCGGCTTTATCCAGGCCGCGATCGAGCGACGAGTCAGCCGCGCAGCCCATTCTGCGGAGGTTCCTTCATGAGTAACGATCCCAACGAACCCAAAATCGTCGTGGATGATGATTGGAAAGAGCGAGTTCG
>SKVE01000413.1 GCA_007129635.1 Planctomycetaceae bacterium | reverse complement strand
ATGATTCTCGCCCTGTGAGAGATGAATTCCAGAAAGGACACGCATCACTCGGCCCGAACACCGAACCCAAGGCCTGAATCCTCAAGGCCTGACCCCTGACTCCGCCCCTATTCAAATTGCTCGGCCAGATGCAGCGGAGCGGACGGGCCGGCGATCTCCGCATCTTCCTGGCCAGGAGGTTTTTCATAGACCTTGCGGCCGAATTTGAAGAACAAAGCTGGAGTGACGACTTGGTCCAGCACGGTCGACATGAGCAGACCGCCGATCACCACGACGGCCACGGGATGCAGGATCTCCTTGCCGGTTTGACCGGCGCCCAGGGCCAAGGGCACCAGGCCGATCATGGTGGTCAGGGCGGTCATCAGCACGGGCGCGAGTCGCTCGAGGCTGCCGCGGATGATCATCGGTTCCCCGAAGACTTCGCCTTCGTACTTCATCAGGTGAATGTAGTGCGAGATCATCATGATGCCGTTGCGGCTGACGATCCCGATCAGCGTGATGAAGCCGACCCAGTGGGCTACCGACAGATCGGTGGCCCCGATCCAGATTCCCGGTACTTCCCACCAGGCGGCCCCAGCCAATGCCTCGGCGGCCGGGCGGTTTACCAGCAGCAGGGCGATGACCGACCCCATGGCGGCTTGGGGGATGTTCGCCATCACCTGGAGCGCGGCCTGCCAGGAAGCCAGGCACTTGTAAAGAAGCAGGAAGACGCCGGCCGTGGCAAGACTGCCCAGCAGCAGCAGTCGCCGGTTGGCATCCTGCCGGGCCTCGAATTGACCGCCATACTCGACGAAGTAGCCGTCCTGGAGTAGCGGTTTGATTTTTTCGTCCACGGCAGCTTGGATGTCACGGACGACGCTGACCAAATCGCGGCCCGCGGTGTTGCATTGCATGACGATTCGGCGTTGCACGTTTTCGCGGTGGATGGTGTTCGGGCCCTGGGTGGCGATGACGTCGGCCACCGAGCCCAGCGCGACGCGCGAGCCGTCGGGGGTGCTGATCAGGGTGGCGCGGATGGCGTCGATGTTGTTGCGAGCCTGCTCGTCAAACCAGACGACCAGGTCGAAGACGCGTTGCCCCTCGAGCACCTGAGATACGGTACGGCCTTGCAGGGCGGTTTCCAGAGCCTTGGCCACGTCGGCCGGCGCGAGGCCGTAGCGGGCGGCTTCCTGGCGGCGGATGGTCACGCGGACCTGGGGGATGTCCACCTGCGGTTCGAGTTGCAGGTCGACGACGCCCGGGATCTCGGCCATGACCTCGGCGATGTCCTGGCCTCGGTCCCGCAGTTCCTCGATGTCGCGGCCGTAGAGTTTGACGGCGATCTGCGAACGGATTCCGGACATCATGTGATCGAGCCGGTGCGAAATCGGCTGACCGATATTCACTCGGACACCGGGGACTTCCGCCACGATGTCGCGGATCTCCGCCATGACGTCATCGCGAGGGCGGCCGACGATCTCGACGCCCAATCTGTGCAAGCCGGGAATTGCGCGCAGCACGGCGTAGTGGATGCCCGGTTTGGGGCGCTGGGGCTCGATCAGCCCCACGTCGATTTCCGAGAAATTCACGTTCTCGGCGTGCTCGTCCAGCTCCGCCCGCCCGGTCCGCCGGGAAACGTGCTTCACCTCCGGGATCTCCGCAAGCAGGAGTTCCACTCGTCGGGCGATCCGGTTGGATTCCTCGATGCTCACGCCGGGAGGCGCCATGGCAGCGATCGTGAGCGACCCTTCGTTGAACGGTGGCAGGAACTCGCCGCCCATCCAGGCGATGCACGAGACGGACATGACCATCAGGACGGCCACGACCACCAGCACGGCCGAGCTGTGCCGCAACGTGAACCGCAACACGTGCGTGTCCGCCCACTTCAACCCGCGCAGCAGCGCCGGGTCCTTCTCTTTCTTGAGCGAGTTCGCCCGGGGTAGCAGGTACGAAGCGAGGACCGGCGTGACGGTCAGCGAGACAACCAGCGAGGCCAGCATCGTGGTCAGGTAGGCCAGCCCCAAGGGGGCGAACATCCGGCCCTCGAGCCCGGCGAGCGAGAACAACGGGAAGACGACCAGGATGCCTATCAGGTTGGCATAGAGGATGCTGTTCCGCACTTCGCTGGAGGCCAGGAAGACGACCTTGAGCGGGTTGTCGGGCGTGGGCTTGTGATAATTCTCCTTGAGCCGGCGGAAGATGTTCTCGATGTCGACGATCGAGTCGTCGACCAATTCGCCAATCGCCACCGCCAGCCCGCCGAGTGTCATAGTATTGACGGACACGCCGAAATAGCTGAGCGTCAACGCCGTGATGATGATCGAAAGTGGGATCGCGCAGAGCGTGATCAGGCTTGTCCGCAGGTTCGCCAGAAAGAGGAACAGGACGACAACGACCCAGATCACGCCGTCGCGGATGGCTTCTTTGACGTTGTCGATCGCCGTTTCGATGAAGTCCGCTTGCCGGAAGATGTCGTTTGCGATAACGACGTCTTCCGGCAGAAGTTGCTGGATATCCGCCAACGTTTCGTCGATTCTGCCGGTCAGCGCCAGCGTGTCCGCGCCCGGTTGTTTCTGAACGGCCATGATGATCGACGGTTCGCCCTGGATACTGGCGTCTCCGCGGCGTACGGGGCCGCCGTACCGGACCTCGGCCACCTGACGGACGGTGATCGGGACGGGATCGCCGGCGCGGACCACGGTGTCCGCCACCTCGTCCAACGTCGTTGCCCGGCCGATGATCCGGATCAGGGATTCGTGGGTCTTACTGAGCAGGAAGCCGCCGCCGGTGACGATATTCGATTTCTCGACGGCCGCGGTCAGTTCGTCGAGTGTGACGTCGTGCCGGGCAAGCTGCTCGGGCGAAGTGAGCACCTGATACTGCTTCAACTCCCCGCCCATAACGCTTATCTGGGACACGCCGGGCACCGCCAGCAGACGCTGACGCACCTGCCAGTCGGCGATCGTACGCAGTTCCATCGGCGTCGTTTCGCCGGTGGCCTGCATCCCTACCAGCATGATTTCACCCATGATCGAGCTGATCGGGGCCATCACGGGATAAGCCTCGTTCGGGAGTCGCTCGCGGATCAGTTGGAGTTTTTCGGCCACGATCTGCCGGTTCACGTAGATATCGGTACCCCAATCGAACTCGACCCAGACGATGGACAGGCCGACGCCCGAGGCGGATCGTACACGGAGCACGTCGCTGGCCCCGTTCATCGCCGATTCGATGGTGAACGTCACCAGCGTCTCGACTTCCTCCGGCGCCAAGCCGTGAGCCTCGACCATGACCGTGACCGTGGGCCGGTTCAGGTTGGGAAACACATCGATGGGCAACTCTGCCGCTTGTCGGCTGCCGTAGATGACCAGCACGACGGTCAGCGCCAGCACGAGCACTCGGTTTTTCAGGCAGAAGGCGATGACGTGGTTGAGCATCGGTCGTTTTCTCCCTTTCCATTAGATCGGTTTTGCTTAGGACCATACCATCCACCCAAATCCGACACTTGATTTTTTACCGGTCCTTACCGTTTCGATTCGATGGGTTGAAGCCGGGCGGCGTCACGAAAGTCGACGCCTGCGGTCGAGTGCTCCATGATGGCGATCCGGGCCAGCATGCCGCTCTTCAGTCGGCCGTCGGGGTTGGCCACTTCGACCCAGACGGGCAGGACGCGCATCCGCTGGTCCATGAGCGGCGAGATCCGCACGACTTTGCCGTGGGCCTGCGAGTTGGGATAGGCCGTGAAATGGATCCGAGCAGGCTGCCCTAGCTGCACCCGGTTCGCGTCGCGTTCGTAGATGAAGGCCTTGACCCACACCGTCGACAGATCGTGGATTTCGAACATCGGTTCGTCGGGATGGACGATCTGACCGGGCACGACGTGAAACCCGGCGATTTGTCCGGCGGCGGGCGAGCGGACCGGTAGGGTTTGAAACAATTCCGCCAGCGAGCCGGACTCCGACAGGTCAACCTGTTTGAGCTTCTCAATCGTTTCCGCCTCCAGACCGTAGTAGATCAGTTTCCGCTCCAGCATCTCGGCTTTCGCCCGCAGCGACTGCTGCTGGCTCTGCAATTCCCAACGCTGCCGCTTGGCCACGACGCCCTGGTCATGGAGTTCCTCCAGGCGTTGGAGAGACTGCTCAGCCAGCCCGGCTTGCGTGAGCGTTTGCAGCAAATCCAACTGAACCGATCGCAACGGAAGGCTGTCGATCTCGACCAACACGTCGCCGCGCGAAACCTGTTGACCGGGTTGGACGACGATGCGGCGGACGCGACCCTCGATCTGCGGAGTCGCCAGGGCCTGCCGGTCCGTCGGCAGTTCGATGGTGCCGTGAGCCACTGCGACAACGCCTGGATGCGTTTCCGCCGGTGTTTCTGGTTCCTCCGGGTCAACCCGGGCCTTGTGCTCGTTGCCCAACAGGGCCGCCAACAGAGAATTGCCGACCACGACCACTTGGTCGCCCGGAAAGACACCTTCGAGAATTTCGACCAGTCCATTCTCCGTAAGCCCCAATCGTGCCTTTCGGTTTTCGTACTTTCCAAGAGTCCGCTGGACCAGCAGGTAATTGCCGCTGCGGCTGGAAAGGATCGCGTCGACCGGACAAACGATCGCTTCCTTGACGACTTCGACGGAGATCCGGACACGGCCGGACATGCCGGGGCGGAGTTCGCGAGTTGCGTTGTCCATCGCGATGACCACCTCCTGGGTTCGGGTCTGCGAGTTCATCGTCAGCCGCAGGTGGTCGATTCTGCCGGGGAACACTTGGCCCGGCAACGCGGCAAAATCCGCGTCGACCCGCTGGCCCTCCGCCAGCAGCCGGACATCCGACTCCAGTACTTCGCCGATGATCCAAAGCGTGGAGGGATCCACCACGTGGTACAGATGGTCCACCGGGCGCACCATCTGCCCGATGCGCACGTCCGCGTGGGTTACGATGCCGCCGACCGGGCTGACGATCGGGATGTAAGGGAGCCACTCGCCCCCCTGCTCGACCCGCTCCAAGGCCGCGTGGTCAAGTCCAAGAGCCATCAGCTTCTGTCGTGCGATCTGAACGCCCGCCGACGCCTCAGCAAGCCTCGCCTGCGATTCCAGCAGCGTCTTGCCAGCGATCACTCCTTGCAGGTCAAGCGCGGTCTGCTGATCGACCAGCTTGCGGGCGAGATCGGCCTGGGCTTTGGCCTGCAGCCATTCGACCTGCAGCATCTTGAGTTCGGTACTGACCACGCGGGCGAGTTCCTGCCCCGGCGCCACGGTTTCGCCTGGCCGCACCAGCACAGCATCAATCTTGCCAGGCACCAAAGAGGTGATCATGGCCTGCGCATGCCACGGTAGTTCGACTCGCGCATTCACGGTGACCGTACGGTGAATATCACCGAATTGAATCTTGGCGATCGTCAGGCCGATTGCCTCGCGTGCCTTGTCCGACAGCATGATGGTATCCCCGGCGATCGTCACGCCTTTGGTCGGCAGTGGCGCATGGTTCTCATGCGCCGCTGTCTGATCGGGGACGGGTAACATGGCACCGACCGCAAGGACCACTACTGTGACCGTGCGGACTTTCTCGCAGAGCTTCTTCCACATCATCGCCATGTCTCCTGGCAGAATGCTTGACTTCAAAGCTTAGCAGCGTTCGAGAAACAACTGTCAGATGTCCGGTGAGGCGCCGGTGGCTAGCGCCATTCCGCTCACCTATACCGCCGGCGGTCAAAACTGTCCCATCGTAGAACGGAATTCATTCCGTTCGTGCCACGGGAAACGGAATTCATTCCGTTCGTGCCGCGGGAAACGGAATGAATTCCGTTCTACACCCAACCGGACAAACCTGACCGCGGGCGGGATAATTCTCCAGCGGTGCTCAGTTCTCCGACTCCGCGTCAGACGGCTGCGCCGCAGCGATCGCTGTCAACTCGGCCAGGTTCGCGTTGATCTCGTCGGCGACGGCAGGAAAGTCAGGGTTCTGTCGGTTGTCGATGTTCAGGTGGACGTGGTCGAACAACGTCCTCAGCTCGTTGGCTGCGGTGGTGATCGCTTCCCAGTGCGCCTTGGGGACGTCCGATTGGCGAGCGATCTCTGGAAGCCATTGGAGAACAAGGTCTGCCTTGTCCAGCGCCTGGTGCGCCTGGAAGGGATTCGCCGGAATGCCGGCAGCGGTCTCCTGCTCGATTTCGTCGCGGAACCGTGCAATCGTCGCTACTGCATCGGTGAACTTGGCCGTTTGGTCGCGGAGTTCGGCCTTCTGCTCCTCGGTGATTGGCACGTCGTGCGGGTCCAGGTCGGCGTCAGCTTGTGCCACCGGCGTCTGGACGCCATCTGCCGGCTCCGGAGCGGTTTGAGTGCAGCCGTTCGACAGCGTCATCGCAATCATGCTGACAGAAAGTGACAGGACAAATGGCAAACGCGTGGTCATGGATCTTCTCCTTGAGAAATGGACTAAAAGATTATCACAGATCGCGCGCACGAACCGTCGGGAACATCCTCCCGGCAACCTGGACATGCGCGCAGACAGAGTACGATGGTAGGAAAACGACAAACGTCTGTGCAAATAGATTTAAGCGATCAGAACACCGGTTCGCTCACGGCGCGCACGGTCACACAGAGGGGGACAAGAAACGGGCGGAGGAGCGGTCACCACGACCTGCAGCAGCGCAGCATCTTCCGGGCAGACATCATGGGACGGTGGGACCATCTGCCAGGTCGAGGCGTTTTGCAACGCTTTCCAGGAAACCGCTACTTGGGACCATGAGAGTACAGAAACGATATCTCGACCGTAAGATTCGGGATCGTGTTGGTCGGGCGCCGGGTCCGGCAGCGTAAAGTCGAAGAACAAGAAATGAACGTGCAGATGCGACCCATGGCCACCGGACCACTGGGCGTCGGCTCCATGCACATCCGCCAGATCATGGCTATGATGCCCACCATGGTGAGAATGTTGATGCAACCCATCGGGATTGGAGTGGTGATGGTGATGGTGGTGGTGGTGTACATGGCTATCGTCCGCAGCCGAATGCGCGTGGCGGATCGCAGGAGGTGCGATGGTGATCGCCACCAGCATGGTCGCCAGCAACAGGCTCGTTGCTTTTCTGATCAGCGAAGAGAACATCAAGCGACATCCCACAAATACGGAACGACATCCCACATGGGAAATTGTAGAAAAGCTACCTCGCGTGTCAACCGGTACTCGTCAGGCTTGAGATTGTCGGTCGAAGATCGTTTTGCAGAGCTTGCTCGTCAAAGGACTTGTATCCGGTGCTTCCTATTCCGGATCAGCGTTCATTAGCGTTCATCAGCGGTTTGCTCACCCGGCCGAATGCCTGCGGTGGGTGTTCAGGAACCGGCGCGCGTCTGCTGAGACAATTGGGTGAACTGGAACCGCGACCGTCGATGGTAGCGGTTCGACACCCCTATTGACCGACACGGGGTGAATGGCTATCAACGCGTTGATTTTCCCTGCGTTACCTCGCAATCGAAAGGGTTTACCCATGAATAGAAACGCTGGTTATCCATCTCGCCGTCGTTTTCTCAAGACCGGTGCCGCGTTGCTGTCTGGCATGCCCTACTTTGTGCCTCGTCACGTGCTGGGGTTCGCCGGGTCGCCCGGGGCCAACGATCGCATCGTGGTGGGTGTGATCGGTGTGGGCGTCCGCGGAAAGCAGCTTATCCGCAACATCCAAAACCTGCCGGATAAAGGCCGAGTGGCCGCCATCTGCGATTGTGACGCCGGGAAGATCGCCGAGACGCTCCAGGAGCATGGCGCCGACTGGAAGGCCTATGCGGACTATCGCCATCTGATCGAGCAGCAGGATCTGGACGGCGTCTTGATCTGCACGCCCCATCATCAGCACGTTCTGCCCGGCATGCTGGCTTGTCAGGCCGGTCTGGACGTGTATGTCGAGAAACCTTTGTCGAATTACGTGAACGAGGGGCGGGCCTTGGTCACGGCGGCTCGCAAGTACGGCCGCGTGGTACAGACGGGAAGCCAGCAACGCACGATGGAGATGAACCGCTTCGCTTGCGAGCTGGTGCGCGGCGGCGGGATCGGCAGGGTCAAGGTGGTCGAAGCGGTCAGCTTCGGTGGCCCCGTTCCCTACCCGTCGGAAGGACTGCCGGAAGAGCCCATTCCGGCCGGATTCAACTGGGATCTGTTTCAAGGCCCGGCGGCTGTTCGTCCGTACAATCGCCTTCTTGCCGCCCACTGGTCCGAGCGACTCGGTAGCTCCTGGATGAGGTGGCGCGACTACTCCGGGGCCGGAACGGACATGATGTCCCACTCGCTGGACATGGTCCAGTATGCTCTGGGGGCCGACGGATCGGGACCGGTCGAGTTCTGGCCTGTGGAAGGCAATGGCATGAACGCCCGGATCGACTTCCGCTACGCCAACGGGATTGAAGTGCGTTCCAGGTTCCCCGCGAATGCCACTCCCCAGCGTGGCCCCCGGCTGGGCGGCATTTTTGTCGGCGAGCACTGCAAGATCGAAATCAACCGCAACAAGTTCACGGCCAATCCACCGGATTTCGTGAAGGATGCACCCGACCCCGAGTTGGCGGAGAAATGGGAAGGGGAGGGCTGGGTCGCCCAGGGCCACATCGAGAACTGGTTCGATTGTATCCAGTCGCGCGCTCGTCCCACGGCCGACGTGGAGATCGGGCACCGCACCGTCACGGTGGGCCATCTGATCAACATCGCCCGCGAAGTGGGCCGACCGTTGCGATGGGACCCGGAAGAGGAGCGAATCGTGGATGATCCCGAGGCCCATGCCTTGCTCGATCGCCCGCGCCGCAAAGGTTGGGAGCTACCCGATATCAGTTAAGCCGTGATTCAGGAAAGGGGAACAACGGGCAGTGCGGCGACGATGTTCAATCGAACTGCAAGCGTTTCATCAGAGACCGCAGCAACGGCACGTTGGTTTGGTGATACCCGCGTTGCGATCCGGTGGCCAGAATCAGCGCGTCGGCCACTTCGTACAACAGAATCCCGCCGATTCGGTCGTCCGCCTCGACCGCATCGAAGAACGCGTCATTCAACTCGCGTCCCTGTTGAATGTAGCAGTGTACCCAAACGCGTTTGCCTTGATCTTTGGCGTACGTCTTGATCCGGCTTGCCAGCTCGGGCCGGTAATGGTTGTGGTAGTAATGCTTGATGGTGACTTCATCCGCAAGGTCGACGGCCTGTTTCCAATCGAAGACGATTTTCGGCATGGCCCAGAACCCCAGTTCGTTGAAATCGTCGCACAACCGCGGCTCCTCGAAGGCATGCCTCAGGTGCACTTGGACCTTCTTGCCGGATGAGCGGATGATCGCCGCTGCCTCTTCCAAGAATTCCAGGAAAAAGGTGCCGCGGATCTCCATCAGCTTCAGCGGGTCCGCCTGCTGCTGAAGAATATCGACGCCGTGGATCTGTTGGTAGCGTTGCACGATGGGTTCGTTGTAGCCATAGTTGACGTAATCCGTGACCATCTGCGAATGGTTTTGCAAGCGGAAATCGATGCCGTCGTAGCCCATGGCCAGAACACGTTTGACTTGGTCCAGCCAGTATTCCCGCACCTCGGGATACGCTTCGCAAGGCGTCCCCATCATGTACTGGCGTTGCCCCCGCGCGATCCCGAAAACGGGAGCGCGCACCCAGCCATCGCCCCAGAATCCAGCGCCCTGGAATTCGAACTCGAATCCCCACTCCATGAACGTATTCAAGCCCGCTTGGCCACCCACGGGCCGGCCCTCCAAACCCCACTCACGCTCCTCGGGCGGCTTCTCACGCTCCGTCGGGCTGATCGAAGTCCGTACATGAATGCCCGCCGTGATCGGAATCTCGCCGACCGGCGTAAACGCCTTGATCATGGAATGGGGGATCGTATACAGCCTTTCATGATCGTCCAAGACGAGCGCCAGGTAGCCGAATTCCTGGGGGATGTCCAGATTCTGCAGCGTGATCACCAAGTGACGTTGAGGAGCATCATCGACCGGGAATCCATTGGCGTCTTTTGCGATCCGCCTTTCCACCGTCGAAGCGATCGCCATGCTACCTTCGTAAGGAACGTAACGCCCGTTGTCGCGGCTGATCCACAGGGTGATGCCCGGCACCGTGATCTGATCTTCCTCTACGCCCGGGAATTCGAAAAAGCGTGCGGCATGGCTGCGTTGGCGGAAGGCATCCAGTCGGAAGGCGATTTCCAGTTTGTCGATGGGCTCCTTCAACGCCCGGGTAATCGCCTGCAGTTCAGGCTTTCTCCTGACCCTCAGGTCCGGACGCCGCGATAGCAAGTCATCGAAGTAGATGTGCTGCCCCCCCACCGTCGTCACGTGGCTTCGGCTCAACGGTGCCTGCGCACCATGCGGGATGGTGAACCCGGAACCTGATTCGTAGGGCTTGATGATCGCCCAAGCCTCCATGCCCAGCCGCTGGGCTTCATACCGATAGGCCCAGTTGGGATCGCCCAGCGCCAGGATGGATTGCAGCGTGTGGTTCGCAGTTCCCTTGCCGGCAGGCATGACCGACAACGAGGGATCGGAGAACGACGGGTACCCCGGCTGGCTCAACACGAAATAAACTCGCTCGAACCCCAGCTCTCGCAGCAGTTCCATTTCCTCACGAACTCGATCGTAGTCGTGAAATCCTCGGATCTGTGGCATGACATCCACCACCGGCGCCAGCGACTTGCCAGCCCGCGTTTCCTTCGTGATCGGGCGGCGCGGAGCTTCACCCAGCGCCGTCAGGCCTAGGATGCCCACCAGCACCATGACACCAACGAGTGTATTGATTCGCGACAGGATGGCTTTCATCAGTGACTCTCCATGCGTCAAGGAGTTGTAACCAAACATGGATCGTATCAGGACCGTGGTTGATCTCCAAGAGTACGTTCTGCTCAGAAGTTTGCTGGTAGTGCCGCCTTCAGGCGGTTTGGCGAAAACCGGCTGAAGCCGTCACTACAAACGACTCCCGACCCCTTCCGTGCACGCGATTCACCGGGCGGCTGATACCGCGACGCTTGGAGGTCGGGGGGGGTTGACACCGTCGGGCGGCCTTGTGAGGATCGGTGAATCTGACCGATTTCGAAAGGAGACTTGTCGTGATGCGATGGCGAACTTGGGCGTTGTTGGTGGCATGGTTGGCGGCGATGATGGCGGCCGGATCGGGGTTGAGGGCCGAGAACGGGCTGTTGTTGCACTACGCGTTCGACGAAGGGTCGGGCCAGACAGTTCGTGATCAGTCGGGTAATGGCCTGCACGGATCGGTCCGTGCCGATTGGAGCGATTCGCCTTCCGGGCACGCGATCTGGTTCGATGGAACTCGTCAAGGTACGGTCAGCGTCCAGATTCCTGACAAGCTGCGATTCGGCACCGATTCGTGGACGTTCAGCGCATGGCTCAAGCCCCATCAGTTCACGATCGACAGCCGGCAGAACCAGCGCAGGATTTTCAACTATGGAGTCTATCCCGACGCCAACCTGGTCATCGACCTGTTTGGCAACGGATCACCCGGCTATTATTTCTGCTACCGGGACCCGGACGGCAAGACCGTGTCGACCGGCGGCAGTTCTCCGATCAGTTTGTCTTTGGATCAATGGTCGCACGTGGTGATCGTCTGCGATCGTCAGCAGGGCCTGGTTACCATGTACGTCAACGGCTATGGTCAATCCGAGGTGCGGATTCCCGAGAGTTTCACCGGCGACTTCAGCTTGGGTGGCCAGCTTACTCTGGGCAGTTCCTGGCAGAATTATTGGGGCTGGATGGACCAGGTGCGGATTTATCGTCGCGCGCTGACTCGCGCCCAGGTCCGCGAACAATTCACGGCGTTGCAGGACACTTTTGGGGCTGTCGTATCGCCGGAAGCATTGGCTGCCGCACGGCGTCAGGAGTTGGTCGAGCGTTTTGGTCAAACGCATGAGGCCTGGGCCGCGGGGCAATTCGACGAAGTTCGCGCGATCGGTGCCGAAGTGGTGGCGTCGGCCGACGCGCCCGGGGCCTTGCAGAGTTACGCGCATCTGCGGATCGCGCAGAGCCACATGGCGGAGCAGCAGTTCCGGCTTGCTCGATCCGAGTACGCAGCGATTGCTGCCAACGAACACTATCCAGACGTCCATCGCCAGGAGGCAGCCCAGTTGGTTCAGGAAATCGATCGCCGGTCTCGTGGCCTACCACCGCGCGATCCGGCCGCTTCCAGGACCCCCCTCCCGCAGATCGACCGCTTTGCCGCTGAACTGTATGTCTCGACTGCAGGGGACGATGCCCATGACGGGACACGCGAGCGGCCGGTGGCCTCGCTCACACGTGCGCGGGACCTCGTTCGCCAGTGGAAGCAAACTGGCGGCGATGGGCCAATCGCCGTGAACGTTCTGCCCGGCGAGTACCGGGTGACCGAACCGTTCGAGCTGACTCGCCAGGATTCCGGCTCGCCCGACGCTCCGGTGGTTTACCGGGCGACCGAGCCCGGCCAAGCCATCTTCTACGGCGGCACTCGTATCACCGGGTTCCAGCCGGTGAAGGACGCTGCGATATTGAACCGGCTGCCCGAGGAGGCTCGGGGCAAGGTCTTGCAATGCGATCTGCGCGCTCAAGGCATCGACGACTTTGGACGACTGGCCGTACGAGGCTTCGGGCAACCGGCTGCGCCACCGACGCTGGAGTTATTCGTCGATGGCCAGCCCATGACGCTGGCCCGCTGGCCTAACGAAGGCTTCGTCGGGATCGGCGAATTGATCGAACCCGGTTCGCGAGCGGACGGCAAACCGTCGGTGTTCGAGTACCTGGACGACCGGCACGAACGATGGATCGACGCGGCCGATCCTTGGCTGTTCGGCTACTTCCGCTTCCTGTGGGCGGATGCCACCATCCAAGTGTCTCGGATCGATCCCGAGTCGCGGACGGTGATCTGTGATCAGGCATACCATTACAGCCGACCGGGCATGGATACACGGCAAGGGATCCGCTACTACGCCTTCAACCTGTTGGAAGAAATCGATCAGCCGGGCGAATGGTACTTGGATCGCGAGACGGGCATGCTGTATTTCTACCCGCCGACCGACCTGGAACACGCCGAAGTCGAAATCGGCATGCTTTCCACCCCGATGTTGAGGATGGACCAGGTGACCGACGTTCGATTGGAAGGGCTGACTTTCGACTTGGGCCGTTTCCATGGTTTGATCCTGACCGATTGTCAGCGATGCTT
>SKVE01000104.1 GCA_007129635.1 Planctomycetaceae bacterium | reverse complement strand
CGATCAACCACAGGGAAAGCGGCTTGCCTGAAAACGACTCCCGACCCCTTCCGCCCGTTTGACAATCATGGCATGATCGGCTTTGAGAATGCCGTTTGCCGAACGGGCTGACGTTCGTCGAACTGCGGCGGAGCGATGCCTGAACATGTCCGTTTGTCCGAAAGGAGGTCGCATCCTTGGTGACTGATCAACCTGATGCTTCGCGAACGATCGTCGATCGATGCTTGACCGTGATCGAGCGGTTGGGCAATGCGCTGCCGCATCCGGCCACGTTGTTTGCGATGCTGGCCGCCGGGGTGCTGGTTCTTTCCTGGGGGTTCAGTTTGTGGGATGTCTCGGTACAGCATCCGTCGACGGGCGAGACGATTCGGCCGGTGAATCTGGTTTCGGTGGACGGGTTACATCGGATCTTGACGGAAACGATCGACAATTTCACGAGTTTTGCGCCGTTGGGAACGGTGTTGGTCGCCATGTTGGGCATCGGCGTGGCCGAGGGCAGCGGGTTAGTCAGCGCCTTTTTGCGGCTGTTGGTGTTGTCCGCTCCGCCACGGTTGCTGACCTTTGTCATTGTGATGGCCGGGGTGCTTTCCAACGCGGCCAGCGAGGTGGGCTATGTGTTGCTGGTTCCGCTGGCAGCCACCATTTTCTTGGCGGTCGGGCGGCATCCGATGGCGGGTCTGGCTGCGGCGTTCGCCGGGGTTTCCGGTGGTTACAGTGCCAACCTGCTGCTGGGCACAATCGATCCGCTGTTATCCGGGCTGTCCGAAGAAGCCGCTCGGATCATCGACCCATCGTACTCGGTCAGCCCGGCTTGCAATTACTACTTCATGGTCGCGTCGACGTTCATGATTGCCGCGGCTGGCACTTGGGTCACCGAGCGGATCGTAGTTCCGCGATTGGGCGAGTATCGTGGCGATCAGGTGCCCGAGCCGTTGCGGCCGTTAGAGCGGCGAGAGAAGATCGGGCTGGTGCTGGCGGGACTGGTGACGAGCGGCTTGATCGTACTGGTACTGGTGGGTTTGATTCCCGAGCAGGGATTTTTGCGGCAAGCGGAAACGGGCAGCGTGTTGCAATCGCCCTTGTTGGAGGGCATCGTCACGGTGATCTTCGTGCTGGGCGCGTTGGCGGGCATCGTTTACGGATGGGCCGCCGGCACCTTGCGCAACGATACGGAGGTGATCCAGTGCATGGGCAAGGCCATGCAGACCATGGGCACGTACATGGTACTGGTATTCTTTGCCGCGCAATTTGTGGCCTATTTCCGCTGGACCAATCTGGGGTTGATCCTGGCCGTTCGAGGCGCCGAACTACTACGAGCCTCGGGCTTGGGGCCCATCCCGCTGCTGACGGCGTTCATCTTATTGACCGCTGCGATCAATTTGGTGATGGGCAGCGCGTCGGCCAAGTGGGCGATCATGGCGCCGATCTTCATCCCGATGTTCATGCTGTTGGGGTACTCGCCCGAGTTGGTCCAGACGGCCTATCGCATCGGCGATTCGACAACGAACATCATCTCGCCCATGATGTCGTATTTCGCGTTGATCGTAGCCTTCTTCGAGCGTTACGAGCCTCGGGCCGGTATCGGGACGGTGGTCGCCACCATGTTGCCATATTCGGTGGTATTCTTGATCCTCTGGATCATCTTATTGAGCGTCTGGATGCTGGCCGGTCTGCCCGTGGGACCGGGCGCCGGTTTGCTGCTGGATTGAATTCAGTCGGAAAACTCGAATTTGACTTGGCCGTCGACCAATTTCAGACGTGCCTGGAAGGGTTTGCCCGCTTTGGATCGGAAGCCTTTTTGCACGACGGTTTGCCCTTCTTTCAGCAGCGTTTGGGCCAATCGCAGCGAGATCCGTTTGCCGGCGATGGTCTTCCAGATCACCAGTTTGCAGCCATCGCGCCACCTGCTGCAGCTATAGGATTTCTTCTGTTCCACCACGTCGGCTCCACAGCAGGGACAGACGCCCAGTTTTTCCGATGGCTGGTCGGCATCGGTCTTGCGGGCTTGGCGGCGGCCTTCGCCTTTCCCCGCGTCCGCAGCATCGGAGGATTTCGGTTTACGGCGGATGGAGCCCGACGATTTCGTGCGGCCCTTTTTTCGTTCGCGAGCCTGCGGCAACGGGATTTCGCCCAGGCAGCCTGTATCGGTCAGCGTCAGGATCACGTCCCCCCCATCGCGAGACGGGCGGGGAGCCAGCAGAGAACGCCGCTGCAGCAGGCAGCGGATCTGATCATCTTCCAGCGGCTGGTCTTGCCACTCGGGCGGCAGCACGAACGAGCAGCCGTCGCGCCAGCCGCTGCACCCGAAAGCCTGTTTGCCCCGGATCACCGGTCGGCCGCAACGCGGGCACGGTCCCCAATGTTGCGGGTCGACAGGGTCTGATTGGCTGACCGTCACGATGCGGCGAGTATAATCGGCAATCTCGTCCATGAATCGGCGCGGGTCCAATCCACCAGCCTCGATCTGTCGCAGCTTCGACTCCCACTGCCCGGTCATCTCGGGACTCTTCAGATCCGGGTCCTGGACCACCGCGATCAGGTAACGCCCCAGATCGGTCGCCGTCAGGTTCTTCTTTTCGCGTTGGATATAGTCTCGTTTCAGCAGCGTTTCGATGATCGCCGCCCGCGTGGCGGGGGTCCCCAGTCCTTTTTCCTTCAACGCCTCGCGCAGCGATTCTTCCTCCACCAGTCGACCGGCCGTCTCCATGGCGCCCAGCAGCGTGTTCTCCGTGTATGCTTTGGGCGGCGAGGTTTCTCCGCGGCGGATCGACGGTTCGTGCGGCCCGCTTTCACCGACGGTGAATTCGGGCAGTGGCTGGGCGTCGTCTTCGCTGTCGTCGTCCTGTTGGGTCGATTTTCGCGGCTTGCGCGGTTCGAGGATCGTCCAGCCAGGATCGAGGATGCGGTATCCGCGAGCGCGAAACGGCACCTCGGCTGATCGGGCATCCACCGTGGTCACCTCTTTTTCGCAAGGCGGATAAAAGGCGGCGATCAATCGCGTCACGATCGACTCGAAAACACGTGCCTGCGGGCCGGCCAGGCCGGCGGGCAGCTTGCCGGTCGGCAGGATCGCATGGTGGTCTGTGACCTTCGCATCGTTAACGATCCGGCCGGTGAAGCGCAGCGAGTCCAGTTCCAGACGACCGATCTCTTCGGGACGCAGCTTGCGGAGCTGCTCCAGGATCTGCGGCACCTCGCCTTGCATGTCCTTGTTCAAGTACCGCGAATCGGTCCGGGGATACGTGATCAGCTTGGCTTCGTACAAGGCTTGCGCGGCTTGCAGCGTCGCCGCTGCCGATAACCCGAACCGTCGATTCATGTCTCGCTGCAGCTCGGTCAGATCGTACAGTTGCGGAGGCTGCGACCGTTCGCGGCGTTTTCCGATCTTGGTGATCGCCAGCGACTGGCCGGTGACTTGCTCCAGCACCTTTTGCGCTGCCGATTCGTCGGTGAACCGATCGCCGGCGAATCGGAACAACGCCTCGCGATAGACGGTCGTCAGTTCCCAGAAGGGCTCGGGGCGGAACGTGCGGATCTGGTCATCTCGTCGCACGATCATGGCCAGCACGGGCGTCTGCACCCGTCCGACACTCCACAGCATCCCGCTGCCGCCGAAACGGACGGTAAAGTTACGCGT
>SKVE01000493.1 GCA_007129635.1 Planctomycetaceae bacterium | reverse complement strand
GATCCGGCGACAGAATTCCTCATAGGCTAAATCCACAACGATCGAGGGGAATTCCCGAAAGTCCGGGTGTCGTTCCAAAATCGCTTCGGCGTTGAAGTTCGCATCGTCGGCATGACCGGCGATGATCTCCGAAACCATCGCCTTGGCGACCGCAGACGGTGGGGCGTGATCTTCCAAGCCGGAAGTCATTGGGCTCCCCCTACTTGAATTTGTAGTTTGGACAGGACGCGTCGAATTGTGCGAGCACTAATCCCTAATTGTCGCGCAATCTCTTCGTGTGTCTCTCCGGCCACGCGTAACTCGAGAATCTGGCGATACTGTGACGGCAACCCTTCCATCATCCGTTGCCACTGCTCGTTGCGAATCGCGACTTGGCTGGGCGCCGGTTCTCGACCGGGAACCGGAATCGCCTCGGACGCCTCCGAAAAGATCGCTTGCTCCCGAGCCACATCTCTCTTTTGCGTCTGCAGGCGCTTTCGGCACTCGTCCACAACTTTGTTGCGAGCCATTTTGGTTAAAAAAGCAACAAAGTCCCCCGAGTGTTGGAATCGATTCAATTGATCGCGTCCACAAAAGAACGATGCCCATACCGCTTGGACGAAATCGCTCGTATCGTATTTCGGCCGCAGTCGCGAATTCAATCGTCGGCGAACGGCTCGGCACAACTGGCTTCCGTACTGCGAGATCAGATTCTCCACTGCGGATTCGGATCCCGAGGCGATCTGCTGCATCAAGTCGTGAAAACCGAACTCACCCGTGCTCATCAGGGTCCCCGCTGCTTCGCTTGACCATATGGATCGACAACGAATCCGCCTTCTTTACATAGACGTCGCGACAGTCGCGCCCGCGCCGAGTATAATCCATCGTCAACAACTTGGCACGTCCAGCGTTTAGCGAATGATCGAGCACCCAAGTTTGGGTGCACCGTGTCGACAGTGTACGACACGACGTCGCACCGCACCCATTCACCGAACGGGGTGTTCTCCGCAAAAAATATGGTAGGTATGGAAAACCCCAGCCGTCAGCATTTTTCCCCGCATGTCGACACCTCAAGCGAGACGCGTGAGGCTGGCGAAGCAAAAGGATCGGCGCCAACAAGCGTCGATTCCCAGGGGCGTGCGCTCGATCTGTTAACGACCCATGACGCGAAGTTGCGAGACTTGGCCCACTACCTGCACGACGAGATTGGTCAGTTGCTGGTCTCTTCATCGATGCACCTACATGCATCGATGGAGTCTGAGCCGGTCAGCCCGCATCTGACCACCTGTTTGACGATCGTCCAGCAGGCCATCGAACGTCTTCGAGAACTAACATCCCAACTGCACCCCTCGATCCTGGAGCATATGCCCCTTCCCGAGGCGCTTCGATGTTCGTTAGACGATCGGGGACGCCGCAATGAGGTGGCGATCGAACATTCGACCCCCAGTTGCTGGGTGCCGTTGCCGCCGGCGATCGAAGTCACTTGCTACCGCGTCGTCATGCAGGTGGTGGAGCATGCGATCTTGCAGCAGTCGACCGACCGCATCCGAGTCGATGTGCGGCAGGATGCCGAGACGGTCGATTTGACCATCCGCGACATCGGTCCTCCCCCCGGATCGGACTTGTTGCCTTCCTGCCGGAACCGTTTTTGTTGCGATGGATGGAAAGAGAGTTGCCAACGTATCGAGTGGCTCGGAGGAAATTGGCAGATCGATTCCACCTCGGGGCAGCGTGAAACGGTTCGTATCCGTCTGCCCATTGATCTGGACGCCACAAGTTCCAGCGAAGGTGACGCTTCCGAGGAACCATCATGAGAACGACCCGTATCGTGTTGGCCGATGATCATCACTTGGTGCGAGCCGGGCTGCGCGTGCTGATCGAACGCATGCCTGGACAAGAAGTGGTAGGCGAAGCAGAAGACGGTCGGCAAGTCATCCAAATGGCCCAGACCTTGCAGCCAGATATCGTATTGATGGACATCGCCATGCCAGAGATGAACGGTTTGACAGCGGCCGTGAATTTGAAAACCGTGTCGCCGAACACTCGAGTGATCATCGTCTCGATGAATTCCACCGTCGATTCGGTGCTGCGAGCGATGCGAGCCGGGGTTGCCGGTTATTTGTTAAAAAGCGTCAGTCCCGCAGAACTGGAACTGGCTCTTCAATCGGTTGCCAAAGGGCAAACCTATTTGTGCGCCGCTGCGTCGCAGCATGTGATCGAAGGCTACGTCCGGGGCGGATCGGAGGGCGTTGATACGTTGGAACAGTTGACACCTCGGCAACGAGAGGTACTGCAGTTGGTCGCCGAAGGCTTCACGAGCAAGGAGATCGCAAAAAAACTTCAGATCGCGCCGAAAACCGTCGAGACGCATCGTACTCAACTGATGCGTCAACTACAAATCCGTGATCTCGCCGGACTCGTGCGATTCGCCGTCCAATCAGGATTGGTCTCTCTTGGCGACTAGAACGCTCTTCTCGTTAATCGGTGCCAGCTAAACGGAGGACACCCAGCCTTCGGGGGTTAGTGCCGCGCCGTCATGGTCTCCGGCAATGCCGCCTCGGTGGTCATCGAAAAACCACGTCCGCTGGGGGCAATCGCTGTCGTCGAGAAATCTCACGATACTCGACCGCTTCTCGAAACGATCGAACAGATTGCATCGTCCACGTAAGGCCAGAACGCGCTTCTCATGTAGTTCCAGGAATTTCTCGACTTCTCTCAGGGTTTTCCCCTGTTAACATTCAGGGGAACACCGGATTTGCGCCAACCTCGGCAAACGCACAATGAAGGAAGGATTGGAGAAATCCCGTCGGAGATCCAAGAGGGACCGATCATCACGCCAAGAAGGGATGCAGGTTGGGTGTTCTGGGAAAACGAATGAAAGGAGTCCATCATGGACGATCAGAAGATCTTGCTTGTGGGGCAGGCCGTCATTTTGACGGAGATAATTCAAGCTGAATTGGCTTCTTTGTTGCCGAGTTTTGTGTCTCATGTGGTGCCTACCGCTCATGAGGCCTTGCCCGAAATCAACTCGGACCAGGTGGTCGCTTGTCTGGCGTATGTCGACGAACCGGGCGACGAAGCTACGGTGGTGGCGCTGCTGCACCAAGTTCGGAACAAACGGCTGAATGTTCCCGTGTTTGTGATCCTGGCCGAAGATGATGTGTATCGACGTTTACGCTTCTTCGAATATGGTGCCGTCGACTGCTTGGCTTGGCCCCTGGATCTGTCTCGGCTGGCCGCGCTGATCGATATCCTGTCCGTTCGACGCCGGGTGGAGGTAGCGGCGACCGAGAACGCCAGATTGCAAAAGGCTTTGGCCCATTCGGTCCCAACTCCGCCGGCCATGAAAGACCATTCGCAACCGGTTGTGGCTGGTTTCCTCTTTGCCAGCCGCGCGATGCGTCAGTTGTATGAGCAGATCCAGGCGGCGGCCGATTCGGACATCAACGTTTTGCTGACCGGTGAGACGGGGACGGGAAAGAGCCACGTTTCGCGAGCGATCCACGACATGTCTCCGCGTCGAAAGCGACCCTTCGTCGTGGTCGAATGCGGCGGGCTTTCGCCAACCTTGTTGGAGAGCGAATTGTTTGGACATGTACGCGGCGCTTTCACGGGTGCCGACCGCAATCATGTCGGGAAATTTTCGGTGGTCGAAGATG
>SKVE01000036.1 GCA_007129635.1 Planctomycetaceae bacterium | reverse complement strand
GGTTCGATTTCGTGCGCCTTGCGATACATGGTCTGGGCCGCGTCGTACTGGCCAACGCCCAGGTAAGCATCGCCCAGCATCCAGTACGTTCGATCCGCCTGGCCGACCAGCATATTTTGGAGGGTGATATTGGGCGAGATCCGTTCGGGGTTATCGATCAACGGCTGGATCCGCGAGAAGTGCTGGGCTGCTTGTTGGTAATCCTTTAACAAAAAGCACACGCGTCCCCAATCGAACCACAGCAGGGCATCGCCCAATTCCATTTCTTCCGGGTCGATTCTCTGATCGATGTGCGGCATCAGCCGCTGGTACAATTGTCGGGCTTCCTGCCAACGCTGCTGGCTGCTCATCCGCATCGCCAGTCGCCGCAGCACCATCGAGTCGATGGGCGCATCGTCAGGGGCCAACTGGACATAGCGGACGGCTTCGTCGATACGTTGCAGATCGACGGCCAGCGCGATGATCTTCGGCAGATGCTCAGCGGCCTGAGGCTGGTAACGCCAGGCGCGTTGCAGGTGTCGCAGGGCGGCTGGCAGTTGGCGTCGCCGCTGGAGCAACTGGCTTTTCGCGTACAGCGCGGCGGAAACCAATCGAGCCTGCTGGAATTCGTCGCGAGGTTGTACCGGGACCAGGACGGCCAGCGGAGCTTCCTCGGGGAACGGCGTGGCGACATCGGGTACGACGGGCGGATCGGCGGCCAGAACGGCCATCAGCAACAGCAGCGGAGCCATCAACGGGGTTTCTTCCGGGAGAGCTGTTTCGAACCGGACTTCTTCGTCTCGCTTTCGGACGACGTGGATTGGGCATCATGACTGGTGGCTGAGGTCGCCGGTTGGGCCTCGTCGTCGGCCCCCTTGTCTGCCGACGATTTCTTCTTGCGGATCGCTGCCGACGATTTTGCTTTGGACGCGGACTGGGGTGCCGTCGCGTCTTGCTCGGCTGCAGGTTTCCGCCCGGCAGATTCCGCTGAGGCGGCTTCCTTTTCCGTGGTGGTCGATCCTTCCGACGCTTTCGTCGTGCGGGCCGGGACGCGGTCCCGCGACTTCGGGTCGATCTCGGCCAACAAGTCACGGACCTTCGAATCGAACGGCGCGGCGAAATAGTCGACCCCTAACTGGTGCACCAACGAGGCCATTTCGGGGCCCTTCGCTTTGGCGACGGCGCGTTCCAAGCCGGGGACACGACGCTTGGCCGCTTCGGCCGCCGAGATGATCTCCAGGATCTCGAAGGCGTCCAGCAGTCCTTGCGAGCAGGGGATGGCGTGCCCGCCCAGGCCATGTTGGGTCACGTAGGCCACGATAAACGGCGTCGTGCCAATGATGCTCTCGATATCCTTGACCGAATTGCCCAGGTTCTGCTTCTTCAACGTCTCCAGATCGAACGCATAATGCGTCTCGAAGACACTCTGCAAACAGCGTTTCAGGCGTGTGGCGGCCGCCGAGGGGTCGGCCAGACAGGCCAACGTCTCGGCCAGTTCGGTCACCGTCGTCACACGGACTTCGTTCCAGTCGAAATAGCTCTGCTGCAGCCGAGCAAAGGCCTCGTCGGCCGCTTCGAACGGCGAATTCTCCAGGCAGCAGGCGTACAGCAGGTGTTCCAGGACGGTTCGCTCGACCGGCGGTTTAACCGGTTCATAGTGCCGCTTCAATACTTTGAAAACTTTGGTGATCAGATTCTGGCGGTTCGATGCATTCATGGACACCTCGGTGGCGTTAATCGAGATCGTCTTTCGGATCGGGCGCTGCGGGCTCCGATCCGTCTTCCGTTGGTTCGTTCGATTCCTCATCCGACGGCGGGTCGTCGTGCGGCAGCAATTGGTTCAGCAACTGGCTCACTTCGATCGAGTGTTTGACACCCTGGTCCAAGATGAATTTTAGTTTTGGGGTATAGCGGGTATCGATTCGCTGGGCCACTTTCTGCTGCAGGAATCCGGCAGCATGCTGTAATCCGCGCAGCGAGAGCTGTTGACGCGTCGGGTCGCCCATCACCGAGACATGAATCTTGGCCTGGCGCAGATCGGGCGAGACTTCTACATAAGTCACCGTGACATCGCGTACGCGCGGATCGCGCAATTCCGTCAGGATGGCCATGCTGACCACTTCCCGTACGGCTTCGGCGACTTTCAAGATTCGTCTGGATGTCATCAATGTTCCCTGTTATGTGAAGGGGCGCATGGCGGGAGGAAATCTCGAGTTTCCTAGCGTCACGCGACGTTCCGATTTGGCGAGTCGGCCAACTTCCCCTGGGATATTAGAGCGATCGAGCGACTTCTTCAATGCGGAACGCTTCCAACACATCGTCCTGCTTGATGTCGTTGAAACCGGAGAGCTTGATACCGCATTCCATGCCTCGAGGCACTTCCTTGACATCGTCCTTTTCCCTGCGGAGGGATTCCAGTTCGTAAACGCCGATCGTTCTGCCGTCGCGATTCACCCGGATACGGCATCCGCGAGCCAGCGCGCCTCGGACCACGTAGCATCCAGCGATCGCGCCCACGCGGCTGATCGGGAACACACGTTTGACCAAGGCATGGCCCAACTCGACCATCCGTTCTTCGGGCTTCAGTTTACCCTCCAGCAATGCCCGAATATCGTCGGTCATCTTGTAAATGATATCGTAGCGTCGGATCTCGACCTGTTTCTCGTCGGCCAGACTACGCGCCGCTTCGTCGGGGATGACCTGGAAGCCGATGATGACGGCCTGCGAGGCGTGCGCCAGCATCACATCCGCAGCGGTGACGGCACCGACCGAACGGTGCAGAATTTTGATCTGGATCTCCGGGTGCTGCAGCTTGGCCAATTCCTTTTCAATGGCCTCGATCGAACCTCGCACGTCGGCGCGGATGATCAGGTTCAAATTGACCATATCTCTGGTATCGACCAGCTTGCCTTCGGCCAACCGCTGTTGGAATTCTTCGAAGGAGACGCGAGTCGTGACGCCGGACAACGTCTGTTGACGTTGGCGATTGGCCCGTTGCTCGGCGATTTCGCGGGCTTGCGAGATTTCTTCCAGCACGTGGAAGCGATCACCGGCATTGGGCGCGATATCCAACCCGGTGACGTTCACCGGTGTCGAGGGGCCGGCCTTTTTCACTCGTTGTCGGGGCCGCAGCGTGTCGTACATCGCCTTGACTCGCCCATACGATTCGCCACATACCACGATATCGCCGACATTCAGGGTTCCATTTCGGACGATCAACTTGGCGATGACGCCGCGCCCCGCCTCCTGTTCGGCCTCCAGACAAACCCCGATCGCAGGGCGATTTGGATTGGCTTTGTATTCGTTCATTTCTGCGGTGAGGAGGATGGTTTCCAGCAGATCGCTGACTCCTTCGCCCGTCGTGGCGCTGGTGCGGATCACCTCGATATCCCCACCCCATTCACTGGGCAACAGGTTCTCGGCGGCCAATTGCTGCATGACCCGATTGGCGTCGGCGCCGGGCAGATCGATCTTGTTCAGGGCGACGATAATCGGCACACCGGCAGCGCGGGCATGGCTGATCGCCTCTTCGGTCTGCGGCATCACGCCGTCTTCGGCGGCGACCACCAACACAGCGATATCGGTCACGTTCGCACCTCGGGCTCGCATTTCGGTAAACGCTTCGTGCCCCGGGGTGTCCACGAACGAAATCTTTCGGTC
>SKVE01000237.1 GCA_007129635.1 Planctomycetaceae bacterium | reverse complement strand
TCCAGAAGATCTGCTACGAAGGCCCGGACTCAAAGAACCCACTCGCGTTTCGCTGGTACAACCCCGACGAAATAGTGGAAGGCAAGGCGATGAAGGATCATTTTCGATTCAGCGTCGTCTACTGGCACACGTTTCGTGGTTCCGGTGCTGATCCTTTCGGACCAGGTACCATGCTTCGACCCTGGGAGGACGGTACCGACTCGGTCGCCAACGCCCAGAATCGAGTTCGGGTAGCCTTCGAATTCATCGAAAAACTTGGGGCTCCGTTCTATGCTTTCCACGACCGGGATGTCGCTCCAGAAGGGGAGACGTTGGCCGATTCGAATCGGAACCTGGACGAAGTCGCGAAGGTGCTGAAGCAAGAGCAGGATCGTACGGGCATCAAGCTCTTGTGGGGCACGGCCAATCTGTTCAGCAATCCACGGTACATGCACGGTGCATCGACCAGTTGCAACGCCGATGCGTTCGCGTTTGCCGCAGCCCAGGTGAAGAAGTGCCTGGAGGTCACCAAGGAATTGGGCGGCGTCAACTATGTGTTCTGGGGTGGTCGCGAAGGCTATCAAAATTTGTTCAACACCGACATGAAGCGGGAATTGGACCACATGGGACGCTTCCTGCACATGGCGGTCGACTATGCGAAAGCGATCGGCTTTACGGGCCAGTTTCTGATCGAACCCAAGCCCAAGGAGCCGACCAAGCACCAGTACGACTCGGACGCAGCGGCCTGCATCAATTTCCTGCGTGCCTACGATCTGCTGGGTCATTTCAAGCTGAACCTGGAAACCAACCATGCCACGTTGGCCGGGCACACGATGATGCACGAACTGGATTACGCCGGTCACCAAGGCGCCCTGGGGTCGATCGACGCCAACACGGGCGACCTGCTGTTGGGTTGGGACACGGACCAGTTCCCCACCGATTACTATCTGACCTCCCAGTGCATGCTGGTCTTGTTGAAATACGGCGGGTTGGCGCCGGGCGGAGTCAACTTCGACGCCAAGGTGCGGCGCGAGAGCTTCGAGCCGATCGATCTGTTCCATGCTCATGTCGGCGGAATGGATGCCTTTGCCCGCGGCCTGAAGATCGCGGCGGACATTCGAGCCGATGGAGAATTGGACGCGTTCGTCAAGCAGCGTTACTCGAGTTGGGACACCGGGATCGGCGCGACAATCGAATCGGGCGCTGCCGACTTCCCATCGCTGGAAGCCTACATGCTGGACAAGGGCGAGATCGCTTCCAATGCCAGCGGACGCCAGGAAATGCTAGAGCATTTGATCAACCGCTACCTGTAACAACTCACGCCCCCGTTGCGTCGGCGTTCACCTGAACGTTGCACAAAACGCCCTCGGGGGACGGATTGCGGACTGTTGATTTATGATCGGGTGCGGGTAGTGGAATTTTGCGATCACTGCTGGTGCTGATCGCGATACCGGGGACAATTGTTTGGTAACCCGATCGTTGCAGGACGGCCGAATCTGCCTGGGAGGGCTGATTTCAGCGCAGGGCTTTGCCCGGTTTGCTTAACCTCTCGGGCTTGTCGTCTTCGGAATCGATGATGACCTGCGGCTTCCGAAATCGCCGTGCTGACCAATGCCCCCAGCACCTCGTCTCCAGCGACTGGCCGCGAAAAACTTGCGCAAGAGCCCCGCACCGCCTCGCATTTCGCCGGGATTCCTCAAGACCTGCCCCCCGTCTCATTGTTGATGGTTAGATGCTTGCGTGTGCCGCAGTGAACGGTTATTCTAAATATATTGGTTTGGATTTTCGTTTTCTGGCAACGATCTCAAAGGTGAAAGCATGAGCAAAAAAAGTCGAGGCATGCCGCGCCGCACATTCCTGAAGGCGGCTGGATCAGCGGCAGCCGTTGGTGCCGTGGCCGTGCCGCAGATAATTCCCTCGGGCGTACTGGCGACGCCCAACCGGCCGGGCGCCAATGAGCGGATCACGTTCGGGCACATCGGCGTCGGCGGAATGGGCGGGCATCATTTGCGTGATATCGTCAGCCGAGTCGGACGCGGCCAGACGAATGTGGCGGCCGTCTGCGATGTCGATGATCGGCGTTTGGAGAATGCGTCACGCACCGCCGGTCCCCAAGCCGATTGTTATCGCGATTACCGTGATGTGCTGGACCGCGACGATATCGATGCCGTGGTGATTTCCACGCCCGACCACTGGCACGCGGTGCAAACCGTGCATGCGGCCGAGCGAGGCAAACATGTGTATGTGGAAAAGCCGGCCTGCTGCACGATCGAAGAGGGCATCGTGATGATCGAGGCGGCGAACAAGGCGGGGATCGCCGTCCAGGTCGGTTCCCAAGGACGCAGCCAGCCGGAGGCCTATCTGGCGCATCGCTACCTGGCGAACGGCAACATCGGGCGAGTGCACCGAGTCGATTGTTTCCACTATCCCAGCCCATCGGGCGGAACGGCGCCGGATCGCGAAGTGCCTGCGGAACTGGACTGGGATCTTTGGCTGGGGCCGCTCCGCTATCGGCCGTTCAATCCGGGGTACTGCCATGGCACGTTCCGCTGGATGATGGAATCGGGCGGCGGCCAGATCCGTGACCGCGGGGCGCATGTGATGAGCTGTGCCATGTGGTGGATGAACGCCGACGGCACCGGTCCGGTCGAGGTCGAGGCGACAGGCGAAGCGCCCACCCGCGGGTTGTGGGATTCGGCGGTTCGTATCAGCGTCACGTACACGTTCAAAAACCCGGACTGGGTGCTGACCTGGAATCAGCCAGGGGACCCGCCTCCGCCCGAGGAGCGGACGGGACGCGAACCAGGCGGTCGGATTTCACGTCCGGGATACGGTGCGGTGTATCAAGGCGATCAGGGCACGTTCACCCATTGGGGCGGTGACGGCGGCACGTGGGCCGAACGCAAAGCCCGTGAATGGGAACCCGGTCCGAACGCAGTCGACGTGTACCGCAGTCCGGGGCACATGGAGGACTGGTTCGAAGGCATCAAGACGGGCAAGAAGACGATCATGAACGTCGAAGCTGGCGTGGACGTCGCAATCCTGACCGTCCTGGGCAATCTATCGTTCCTGCTGGGTCGCAAGCTGCAGTGGGATCAGAGCCGCCGTGAGATCATCGGCGACGAACAGGCTCAACGCTTGGCGGGTCGCCCGCAACGTTACCCCTACGCTCTCTAAACCCGACTCCCGCTACTACGAGAAGGATGCTATCGATGGAAGAACTGACTCTCGATCTGTTGATTGAAAAGATTCAAAGCAGCGATCACGCTGAACGAGCAGCGGCTCGCGATCACGCCGGTCCCGTCGGCGCCCGGGCCATGGTGCCGCTGGCCAAGATCGCCGCGACGGGCGAACTGGAAATCGCGCGCGCGGCGAACCGTGCCATGCAAAACCTGGTGTACTATGCCGGTCGTCCAGGCGCCGAAGACGAGGCGAAAGCCGTGTCGCTGGAGTTGTTGAAACTGCTGGGCGATGATCAACCCATGCAGTTGCGGCGCGATGTGCTGTGGATGACGTGGCAGATCGCCGACAGCCAGGCGGTCGGGCCCGTGGCCGAGTTGCTGGCCATCCCGGATCTGCACGAAGATGCCCGCATGGCCCTGGAACGTTTGCCGGGCGAGGAAGCCACGGCCGCGTTGCAAGCGGCGCTGGCAACCGCTGC
>SKVE01000311.1 GCA_007129635.1 Planctomycetaceae bacterium | reverse complement strand
GAACTCCTCGCTGACATTCGCATTGAAGCGTCGCGGATGCCAAGGAGTCTCCTCCAGGTGTCGCCGAGCTTTGTCCTTCGTCGTTCCACCCGGAAACGGGACTTTTCCGCTGATCGAGTAATAAAGAGTGCAGCCCAACGAGTAGATGTCGCTGACCGAGGTGACTTCCGACGGCGAGTGGATCTGTTCGGGCGAGAGGTAGTCGGCGGTGCCCACGATCCTGCCGGCGCGAGGGTCCTGTTCGGCTTCGTCGATAAAACCAGACAATCCCAAGTCCGACACCTTGGCGATCCCATCGGGTGTCACCAGGATGTTGCCCGGCTTGACGTCCCGATGGATCAGGCCACGTTCGTGAGCATGTTCCAACCCTTGCGCAGCTTGCACGATGACATTGGCTGCCTGTTGCATGCTCAGCGGTCCCTGCCGTCGGACAAACTGCCGCAGATCGGTACCCGGGATGTACTCGGTAACCAGATAATGGACGTTACCATCGTGTCCTGCATCATAAGCTCGCACGAGATGAGGGTGATCCAACTGGGCCTGCGTGCGGATCTCGCGTCGAAAATTCTCGATGGCTTCGGGCGTGGACTTGTTCAGCGGCAGCACCTTGATGGCACATTGACGCCCCATAACGGTGTGAACGGCCTTGAAGACCTGGCCCATCCCTCCCTGACCGATCCAGTCCGTAATGGTGTAGGGGCCCAGATTCAGCTTGGTTCGCCCCGCCCGTAACTGGTCCGCTTGATATTGAGTAATGACCTCCATCTCGACCAGTCGGGCCGCCAATTCGGTATCACTCACCTGCGCCAGAGGGGTCGGCAGATCATCGGGATGTGTTTGCACAGCCGCGATGGCGCGGTCGATCTGGTCTTTGCTGACCAGTCCGCTAATCAACGCGGTTTCGCGAAACAAGGATCGTTTCGAAGTCTTAGCCATGATCCGGGTACCTGAACGTGGGAAAGGCTCAGGGACTGAAAGCCTGTGAATCATTCAGTATAATTGGACTCGGGCATTCGCCAATGGGATGCTCGTACCCAATTGGCCAAACGAGTGGTCTTGGTGACAGATCGGTTCGTTGATCGGTTTCTAGGTGGTCCAGCAAAGCCTTCGTTTCGAAAGCAATCAAAGCATGCAACCCCGCCATTACTTCCTGCCGGTTTTATTCCTGTTGACCGGCTGTGGACCCAAGATCGAGCCGGAAACGGCCGCACCGATCGTAGAGACTGCGTTCTATCGTGAGGTGCGAGATCTGATCCATGATCAAACCGAGCGGCACTTCGCGCAGGCCGAGTTCTTCTCGCCGGATCCCGAAACAACGCCGGACCCAGTGCGCTGGATGGCTCCGCTGATCGTCGAAGAACTGGACCCACTCCAGATGGAACCATCCCGCTTGGGGCGATTCGGCCGATTGGATATCGAACCGGACGGGCGTTTGATTCTGGATGAGGATCAGCCCACGGTCTACCATTGGCAGCAGGAAGTAGAAATCGGCGGCGCGCCCAGGCAGCAGTCGACGTTCCTTTGGTTTTATGCTGCCAGCGATGCGTCCGAGTTTCCAAACTGGCGTGGTTTTCGCACGATATCGGATCAACGTGGCTTTGCGATCGTTTGGGAGGTTATGTCCAGCGAAGCACCATTGCGGGTGCTGTACGTATCCGAGCCCACCGAAAAGTCAGCACGGCGCCAGCATGGGCCGCCTCTTCCCGAACGACGCTACACGGTCGAGCCTTGCATCCAGACGCAGGGCGATCTGGTCGTGGCTCGCGTCGTGGGCGACGGGCCTCAACCGATGGGCCCCTTTGTGTACCTGGATTACCCGGATCGTCACCTATCGACGTTGATTTGTCGTTGCGAGCCATCGCAGGTCGGCACGTTTCCCGCCAGTCACCTGTACCAGTTGATCGATCTGGAAGACGCCGACCCCGCGATTCGACGCGTGGTCACACGGACCGCCATGGCCGACTCGAAGACATCGATAGACGTCTTGAGGTTGCCGGGCGTCTAGTGTGTTGTCCAGGCTTCGTTCTGGGGTACTGCTGCGTCATCGTGTCCGAGTCGATGGGGAGGTAACAAACGGTACTTCCGCCTCGGCAACATCAGTGGAGCCTTGGAAGATCGTGCAACAACATGCTGTCGCGTCTGGTCCGGCGCAAACGTCTGTGGGCGAAAGGCACGCGATCAACTGGTTTTGGTGCCGATCAGCTCAAAAGTTGGTCTCCAGCAGATTCGGAGCGGCCAACAGCTTGAGTTTATTGAGAGGACCGGTCCGTCGGTTTCGCTTGGCGTACCCATTTGCATAACCGGACAGCCGCTGCTGCATCCGGCTGGCCAGATTCGGCTCGGGAATCTGGATCAAGGCGTCGAGCTGGTAGCACAGACTGCATTTCACAAGCTTACGATCAAGGCTGCCCGCGACGCATGGCTCGTTGGATATCGCGGTTCTGATCCTCTTTACGCAATTTGTCGCGTTTGTCGTGCAATTTACGTCCGCGGCACAAGCCCAGCAGTACTTTGGCGATCCCCCGCTCGTTGAAGTAGATCTTGAGCGGAACCAACGTGAGACCTTTTTCGTGGGCCTGCCGAGCGAATTTCTGGACTTGGCGGCGGTGCATCAGCAGTTTTCGAGGCCGTTTCGGCTCATGCTGCCACGCGGTCGCTTGAGCGTATTCGGCGATATCGCAGCCGATCAACCAAACTTCGTTCTCGCGAACACGTCCGTAGGCCTCCTCCAAAGAAATTTTTCCTGCTCGTAAACTTTTTACCTCGCTGCCGACCAGTACGACCCCACATTCTAAGGTATCTAGTACCTCGAAATTATGACGAGCTTTCCGGTTGTCAGCAACCAGTTTCACTCCATCAGGGGTAATTTTCGGTTTTTCTTTATTCTTTTTTCTTGCCATTAGGGTGGCTCGCAGGGGCCATTTAAATATCTTAACGAATTTGCCGACGATTTGCATGGGTCGATCGTTCGATTTCGGCTTGCAAAAGGATCGGCGGACGCTACATTGATACGCTTGACGTTTTGGAAGTACTTGTATTGGTATGTGGTAACCGCTGCGGTCGGCCAGTGTGGCCGGTTACGGCACGGTGTAGGAGACTCGACGCGACGAGGTTGTATGAGGGCAAGTACCGCCCAGGGGCACTAAGGAAACACGGTAGCACATGACGATTACCAAAGAGCGGAAGCAGGAATTGATCCAGGAGTATAAGAAGGACGATCAGGACACGGGTTCACCCGAGGTTCAGATCGCCATTTTGACGACACGGATTAACAACCTGACGGAACACATGCGAACCCACAAAAAAGACTACGCCACAAGGCGGGGTCTATTGGCGATGGTCAGCCGTCGAAGGCGGTTGTTAGACTATCTTCGCAAGTTGGAACCGCAGCGTTACCTGGACATCATCGGGCGGCTTGGTATTCGCAAGTAGACGCCGCTAGGTTTCGCGCTATCGCGACGCCGCCTCCCGAGGTTGGTGGCGGCTTCTTTTGGTTGCGCCGTCCGGATCGGCTTCACTGGAAGCTCAGCCGGCGGACAATCGGTGCCTGAAGAGTTTTCGACTCTTGTCGCTTCGCTGCTCTGCCACATGTAGAAGGTGGGGAAAGAGCCAGTGAAAGTTCGTGTAGAGAAACAGATTGG
>SKVE01000560.1 GCA_007129635.1 Planctomycetaceae bacterium | reverse complement strand
CAAACAGGTGATTGATCGCCTGTTGAGGCGATGCGGCAACCACACCATAAATGGTGGTTTGTGGTCCGATGCCGCATCTTGGAAGGTATTGGAATTCGAGCTGCCAACATGACGATGATGTGTCGGGGAGTCCGCGGAGCGACCACGGCGGACGGAAACACGCGAGACGATATTTTGACGGCTTCGATCCAGTTGCTGGCGCTGATGATCCGGTCGAACGATATCGATCCGGCGGACGTCTCCAACGCGATCTTCACGGTGACGCGGGACTTGAACGCCGAGTTTCCGGCGTTGGCGGCGCGGCAGTTGGGTTGGAGTGACGTGCCCCTGCTATGCAGTTACGAAATCGACGTTCCCGGGTCACTGCCTCGATGCATCCGCGTCCTGGTCAATTGGAACACGGAAAAAAAGCAGAAAGAAATCGTGCATACTTACATCAAGCAGGCCAAGCAATTGCGGCCTGACCTTCGGGGTTTGCCACCCATCGATTTCGACGAACTCGAAGCCTGGATCGCCGCCCACATGGCGAACCAGGAAGCCGAAGCCCGCTCGGCTGTTCCCTCGTTAGAGCTTCCCCCGCACCTTCATTGACGGTCATCCAGGGGACTGGTAAACTCTGCGGGACAAACAACGCGAGCAACCGTTTGGGACTCGCTGCCTGCGCTGAAATCAGGCTCAGATCGCTACCCATCCGCCCTCGACGCCGAACCGTCGGCTCGAACTCAAGGCGGTGACTTACCAAAAGTTTCTTTTTCACTTTGCACCGGAGGATTTTAACAGATGGCAAAAAAGAATGCCGCCAACAAGATGGTTTACTATTTCGGCAAGACGCGAGCCGAAGGCCAGGGGCTCAGCAAACACCTGCTGGGCGGCAAGGGAGCGAATCTGGCTGAGATGACCAGCATTGGATTGCCAGTGCCCCCTGGATTCACTATTACGACGGAATGCTGCGATGCGTACTACAAGAGCGGCCGCCAGTTCCCGGCGGGCCTGATGGACGAAGTGCATGGCCACATCGCAACGCTGGAAAAAGAGTTGGGCAAGAAGTTCGGCGACGAGAAGAACCCGCTGCTGCTTTCGGTTCGGTCGGGTGCGGCCGATTCGATGCCGGGCATGATGAATACGATCTTGAATCTGGGCATGAACGACGCGACCGTCGAGGGGATGGCGCTGGCCACGGAAAACCCGCGATTCGCTTACGACGCATATCGCCGCCTGATCAACATGTTCGGCGATGTGGTGATGGGCATCGATCACGAGTTTTTCGAGCACGCTTTTGACAAAATCAAGCAAAAGTACGGCGCCGCGTTGGATACCGACGTTCCGACCGAGGGATTGATCGAACTGTGTCGGGCGTACGAAGATGTCTACCAGCAGCACACGGGCGAGTCGTTCCCACAAGACCCGCTGACCCAGTTGAAATTATCCATCGAGGCCGTGTTCAGCAGTTGGATGGCGCCGCGGGCGATCCGCTGCCGCGAAGTCGAAAACATTCGTAGTCTATTGGGAACGGCGGTCAACGTTCAATCGATGGTCTACGGGAACATGGGAGTGGACTCGGGGACGGGCGTCGCGTTTACCCGCAATCCATCGACGGGCGAGAACAAATTCTACGGCGAGTTCCTGATCAATGCTCAGGGCGAAGATGTGGTCGCGGGGATTCGCAACCCCAAACCCGTCGACGAGATGGCCGATTGGAAGACGGAAGATTTGCCAACGCTGGGCAAGGATGTCTACAAGCAGCTTCTGGAGATCAAGAATATCCTGGAAGAGCACTACTTGGAGATGCAGGACATCGAGTTCACGATCGAACGTGGGACGCTGTTCATGCTGCAGACCCGCACGGGCAAGCGTACGGGTGCGGCGTCGGTCAAGATCGCCTGCGATCTGGTGAAAGAGAAACTGATCGACGAGAAGACGGCGGTGCTGCGGATCCCGGCCAACGGCCTGACGCAGTTGCTGTTGCCCAGCTTCAGCCCCGAGGCCAAAAAGAACGCCCAGGTGTTGGCCACGGGCCTGCCCGCTTCGCCTGGCGCTGCCGTGGGCAAGCTGGCCTTTACCGCTGCGGAAGCCGTCCAGCGAACCAACGATGGTGAGGCGGTGCTGCTGGTCCGCAAAGAGACCAGCCCCGAAGATATCGACGGCATGCACAGCGCGGCAGGCATCCTGACCAGCACCGGCGGCATGACCAGCCACGCGGCTGTGGTGGCTCGCGGTTGGGGTCGATGCTGTGTGGCCGGCGCGGGCGCGATCCAGATCGACGAAAAGGGACGTAAGATCAAGGTCGGGGGTAAGACGTTCAGCTACAAGGACACGCTGTCGATCGATGGTTCGACCGGCCAAGTGATGGTCGGATCGGTAGCGACAGAAGAACCTCAGCTTTCCGGCGATTTCGCCAAGGTGATGAAGTGGGCCGATCAGTATCGAACGCTGAAGATTCGCACCAACGCCGATACGCCCGCTGACGCCCAACGAGCGCGTGATTTTGGTGCTCAGGGGATCGGCCTGTGCCGCACGGAACACATGTTCTTCGAAGGCGAGCGGATCGGTGCCATGCGCGAGATGATCCTGGCCGAAAACGAAGAAGATCGCCGCACCGCGTTGGCCAAGCTGCTGCCCTTCCAACGCGAAGACTTCATCGGGATCTTCACCGCGATGAAGAACCTGCCGGTGACCATTCGCTTGTTGGACCCGCCGCTGCATGAGTTCCTGCCGCATACCCCCAAAGCTCAAAAGGAATTGGCCGATGCGCTGGGCGTCCCGGCGGCGACGGTCAAGGCACGGGTCGAGCAGTTGCACGAGGCGAACCCGATGCTGGGGCACCGCGGTTGCCGATTGAGCGTCACCTATCCGGAGATCCTGGAGATGCAGGTCACGGCGATCGTCGAGGCCGCGATCCATTGCAAGCGGAATCGCATCAACGCGATGCCCGAAATCATGATCCCGCTGGTCGGGACCGCCGCCGAATTGGAAATGCTTCGCGATCTGACCGCCAAGACCATCGAACAGGTCTTCCAGAGCGAAAAGTTCAACGGCAAACTGGAGATCCTGATCGGCACGATGATCGAGATCCCGCGCGCCGCACTGACGGCCGACAAGGTCGCGGAACACGCCGATTTCTTCAGTTTTGGCACGAATGACTTGACGCAGATGACGTTCGGCTACAGCCGCGACGATGTCAACAGCTTCCTGCCGGATTACCTGAAGAAGGAACTCCTGCACGTCGATCCGTTCGAGTCGCTGGATACGACAGGCGTTGGCCAGTTGGTCGAGATGGGCGTCAACAAGGGACGTGCCACAAAGCCGGACCTGAAGGTAGGCATCTGTGGCGAGCACGGCGGAGATCCGTCATCGATCTATTTCTGCCACAAGGTAGGCCTGGACTACGTGAGCTGCTCGCCCTTCCGCGTGCCGATCGCACGCTTGGCCGCAGCCCAGGCTGCTCTGAAATAAGCTCAACGGCCTCGCGGCCCGCAAGCTGACGATTCCCCCCGGTCGGCTCGGTCAGCCACATTGGCTGCTGAGCCGACCTTTTTTGTTCGGTGATGCAGGCAGCTCCGCGCCACCCAAGCAAAGATCCTCCCCGCCTGTCGGGCGAGAGTTCTCACGCTTCACGGCCACGATCTCGCGTCAGAACTGGCGGATT
>SKVE01000724.1 GCA_007129635.1 Planctomycetaceae bacterium | reverse complement strand
TGCTGGACGCCTGCGTCACTGAGTTGATTGTCTTCCAGATCCAGGTGGTTCAGGCGATGCAACCGGCCGATCGAGGCCAGGCCTTCGTCGGTGATCCAGGTCTGAGCCAGCTCCAGACGGCGCAACGCGGGTAGATCCGCCAAGGCGTCCAACGCGCTGTCACCGACGGCCGTCTGCCGCAGACGAAGGCTGACCAGTCCGGGGATCGACGCCAATTGTCCGAGTTCCGAACCGCCGATCAGGATGTCGCGGACGTACAACTGCCGCAAGCGTGAGAACTGGCCGATCGTGGGAAACGCCGCGTCGGTGATCCCGAAACAACGGCTGAAACTCAAATCCTCCAGCGGCAGGTTGCCCAGCGCCGCCAACCCCTGGTCGGTGATCGATGCGTCTTCGATCGTCAGACTGGACAAGTTGGCGACCTTGGCCAACACAGCAAGACTCGTGTCGTCGATCACGGCGCCCCCCACACGCAACACTCGCAGGCTTTCGAACCCGGCCAATTTCTCCAGTCCCGCGTTGGTGACTTGTGAACAGGCTCGCAAATCCAGTCTCCTCAAGCGACGGACGCGCTGCAAACGATCCAAGCCTGCGTCGGTGATGACGCCTTCGACCAGCCCCAGTTCTTCGAGGCTGGGGAAGTCGGCCAGCACGGCGAGCGATTCGTCATGCAGATGGATCGATCGCTGTAAGTCCAGCGACACCAGATGTTCCAGCACGCTTAGTTCGCGCAATCCGTCCGCATCGATCTTCGAGTTGTTCAGCGTCAATTCGCGCAACTGGCTCAAGCTGGCCAGCGGAGCGATCTCCGTGCTGCCCGCATCGCTGCTGGAGATCCGCAGACGGCGCAGGTCTTGGAAGACGACCAGATGCTGCAAGTCGGCGCCGCGAACCGTGACGCGGCCCCCGGCCAAGTCGATGCCGACCAGCCGTCCATTTGCCTCGAATTCGAAAGATCCACCCACCTGATCGACGCGTTGGACGGCCACGATCCAAGCAGGGTCCAGATCGCTGGGCAAGGCATCGGCCGCCGCATCGTCGTCCAGGATGGCCTGGACCCATGCGCGGTGGTCCACCGACAAGCTTTCGTCAGAAGGCATCCTTTCCGGATCGGGCTCCGCTCGAACCGTCGGCTGCTCGCTTGTGGTTATCGGCTGGTCGGATGGTTCTGCCATCGGGCCGTCGCCGCGACAGCCCGCCAAGGCGGCCAGCAGGACCAGCGCCGCTACTGGGTACCGGACCGTTTGACCACCTTGGCGCGATTGGCCCGCGATCTTCTGCTCGATGGCTGCCAGCATGGGCTTCCTTTTGCTACAGGGTCCAGGGCTCACGGCGTGGGCGGGCCAGCATGGCGGTCGCTGCCGCGTCGTCCAGGATCACTTCCTTGGTCGGGTCCCAGGTGACCGGCCGTCCCAGCCGGATGGCGATGTCGCAAATCTGGCTGATCATGTCCGATCGCACGGCGTCCGCCAGATCGCTGACCGGCGTCTCGCGGCTCTTCACACAATCGATGAAGTTCTGATAGTGTCCGGGGCTGGCCGGCAGCATCTCTTCGGGGGCCAGTTGCAGGGTATTCAAGGAGGCCGGGTAGGCGTCGCACCGATCCCGGCCGCGGGCAACGGTCACCCACCCGTCTTCGCCGATGAACTTGGTCGAATCGCCACCGGGCTTGAACGTCATCGTCACATCGTGAGCCATCTGGATGGTCACATCCCAGTCGTAGACCGTATCGTAGAGCCCTTCGGTCGGGATTCTCCCCGTACCCTGGAAGGTCATCGGTCCTGCCAGATCGCAATCGCAGCCCCAGACCAGCAGGTCCAGCGGATGGGCTCCCCAACCGGCCAGGTAGCCGATCGAATAGTCGTAGATCCAGTAGGTACCGGGCGTCTTGCAGCGATCGGGTGTGTAGGGCTTGAAGGGTGCCGGGCCGACCCACATGTCATAGTTCAAATTCGGAGGCACGGGGGCTTCTTGCGTCGTTCCGCCGGCGCCGCCGTTGGGCGCAAACACCTCCAGGGCTTTCATCTTGCCGATCTTGCCGCTGGCGACCAGGCTGCAGTAGTGACGGCAGTGCGCCGAGCTGCGTTGTTGCGTTCCATACTGGAAGATCCGCTCGTGCTGCTGAAACACCTGGCGGCAGGCCAAGTTCTCTTCGGCCGTCAGCCCCAGAGGTTTTTCCACATAGGCATCCTTTCCGGCTCGAGCCGCCGCGTTGGCCATGGGCACGTGCCAATGGTCCGGAGTCGCGATCACCACGGCGTCGATGTCATCGCGAGCCAGCAGTTCACGGAAATCGTCATAAGCCGTGCCTTGGATCAGCGTGGCCACAGCCTGGGCACGATCCGAGTAAGCATCCGCACAAGCGACGCTCTGAGCCCCCTTGCACCGCAGCATCGCATTCAACAGACCTCGGCCTTGACCGCCGACGCCCAGATGCCCCAGCGTCACCCGCTCGCTGGCTGGCGGTGTGTCCGCATTGCCCAATGCGGTCGAGGTGATCACATACGGAGCGGCAGCCGCCGCGATCATCGATTTCAGGGCGTCACGACGATGCAGGAAACGTGTGGACATGGTTCCAATCCCCTCAAATAAAAAAGACGTTTTGCTCATAGCACGAACGGTTGATGATCATTCCAGTCAGACGACTCGGCCCGGGTCTCACAACAGTGGGCGAAGGTACTCGATGCTGCGTTGCGCCTGGTCGACGGTGCCGCATTCGACGCTGAAAACGATATCGCGGGGGCATGATTTGCAAACTTCGATCACCGGCGCCCAGTCGATGACCCCCTCGCCACAGGCACAACCGACGGGCGTGCCCGTCACTTTGCCCCGTTCGCTGTCCGACTGGGCTACCGAGATATCCTTGGCATGCAGATGGACCAGACGATCTTTGACCCGCTGTAACCAGCCGACAGGGTCTTCGCCGGACAGGTAGCTGTTGCCCGTATCGAAATTGATGCCGATCACCGGTGAATCCACCAACTGGTAGATCCGATCCAGTCCCGCCGGCGTCTTGCTATACTGCTGGTGCGGTTCCAAGCCGATCAGGATCCCACGGCTCTCCGCGACGGTCGCCGCCTCGCGCAATACGTAACGCATCAACATGTGATCCTCGTCGGCCGTCGTCCACAATGGCTTGGGCCCTTCGTCGGTGTTGACCACCGGCGCGCCGCATTCGGCTGCGAAACGGATCGCCTGCTTCAGGTATTCGGTGCTGATCTCGGGCTTGCACAACGGGCAATGAGCTGACAAGCCGGATAACTGAACCCCGAACCGCTCGCACGCTCGGCGGATCCGCAGCGGGTCGTCCAGCATCGACACGCTGTGAAAATACCCCGCCTCGCTCAACAGTTCGCGTCCCCAGTGGACCATCGGCTCGACATACTCGTACCCCAGTTCGGCCGCTTTTTCTACGCCCCATTCGAACGGCTTGTCATCGTGCCGCACGAACTCCATGTTCACTCCCAGATAGATACGCCCCATCATTGAACTCCTTGTAATCGAAAAAACGGACGAACCGACGCCAACATCAGTATACAAAAATCTTTTGCGTCGGAAACACGGCTCAGATGCAGCCCCTTCCGACGCCAACATCAGTATACAAAAATCTTTTGCGTCGGAAACACGGCTCAGATGCAGCCCCTTCC
>SKVE01000302.1 GCA_007129635.1 Planctomycetaceae bacterium | reverse complement strand
CACGACCAGCATCAGGCTCAACGCCGCTCGCATCCCGGCCCGCAGGACTTCCCGTGCGGTGGCTCGCCGATCGCCTCCATAGCCACGTCGTCTGCTGATCGCCCCCGCCACCGCCATGATGACTAAACCGACCACAATCCCCGGCAGGATACCGGCCAGAAACATCGCAGCGACCGAAAGATTGCCGGTCACCACGGCGTAGACGATCATGATGTTGCTGGGCGGGATGATCAGCCCCGTCGTGGCCGCCGTGGTGGTGACGGCCACACTGAATCGGCGGTCGTAGCCTTTCTGGGTCATCTCCGGGATCATAAATCCACCGATCGAGGAAACGGCGGCGGTGGCCGAGCCAGAGATGGACCCGAACATCATGCAGGTCAATACGCTGACGTACGACAACCCCCCGGTGAAATGGCCGACCAGCGCGGCGGCAAAGTCGATCAGCCGCCGCGCCATGCCGCCTTCGCCCATCAAGATGCCCGCCAGGATGAAAAATGGAATCGCCAACAGCGGAAAGCTGGCGATGCCGGTCGACATCCGCTGAGCCACGATGTAACACGTGGGAACATCGCCCAGTGATAGGATGGCCAGCCAGGTGGAGAGACCGATAGCGACGGCGATCGGGACGCCCATCAGCAACAGCGTGAGAAAGCTGAGCACGAGGATGATTGCTTGGGCTTCCATCAGTGGCTACTCGTCGACTGGGGGTTCCACGGAACGATCTGCGAGAGAACTGGGCTCGGGACCATCGATAACGTCCCTCTCTCGCCCCAGGACCAGCTCCGCCATTCGTTCCAGGCAAAACATCAGAATGAACACGCCGCTGATCGGCACCGCCAAGTACACATGGCCCTGACGGAGTCCCAGTGCCGAAGTGACCTGACCGGCTCGAAGCGTCTCGCTGACCAGCACGTACCCCCCGTAGACCAGCACCGCGCCTGCGAACCAGGCAATGACGAATTGGACGACCAACGCGACCATGCGGCGAGCCGTCGGATCGAATTGCCTGACCAGATAGTCGATCCCCAAATGCTCGTTGCGGCCAAACGCGACGGCGGCGCCCAACAGGGCTACCCAGATCAGCAAGATCGTCGCGACCTCTTCGGTCCAGCGACTGGGTGCACGCAACACGAATCGGCTGCAAACACCCCACAACACGTCCAGGACCAAGGTGGCCACAACGACGATCACGATCCACTCCAACAAGCGGACCAGAGCGGTCTTGATGGCAATCAGTCCGCCGAGCATCCCGGGTTACTCCATTTCCTGAATGCGAGCCAGAAGGTCGCCGATCGGCGTGCCCGCGTAACTCTCATGCATCGGCCGGACTCGCTCGATAAACAGTTGCCGGTCCGGTCGATGGATGGTCACCCCCTCGCGCTGGACCGCCGCTAACGCCTGCTCGGTTCCCTCACGCCACAGTCGCCGTTGATAAACCGACGATTCATCAGCCGCCTCCTGTACCCAGACTTGGACGTGCGGCGGAAGCTGCTCCCAGATCCTCTGGCTGATCACCAGGATGTCAGGGACCACCGTGTGTTCGTCCAGCGAGAGATGCCGGCAGACTTCGAAATGCCGATTGCTGTAGAAGCTGGGCGGATTGTTTTCGGCGCCATCGACCATCCGCTGCTGCAACGCCGTATACAGTTCGCCCCAAGGGATCGGAGTCGGAGACCCACCCAGCGCTTCGACCATGTCCATGGACGTCTTGCTCTGTTGGACGCGGATCTTCAGGCCCCGTAAGTCATCAGGCTCGAGGATGGGCCGGTCGATCGTGTAGAAACTGCGGCTGCCAGCGTCGTAGTAGCACAGTCCGTGCAGACCAACCGACTGGCCTGCGTCTAACAATCCTCGGCCGATCTCGCTCTCCAGCACTCGCCAACAATGATCCTCGTCGCGAAATACGTAGGGGATGCCAAAGACGGCCATCTCTGGAACGAAACTCTCCATCGGCGACGCAGACGTCTTGGTCATCGCTAAAGCGCCACGCTGCAGTTGCTCGACGCATTCGGTTTCCGAGCCCAATTGACCGTTGGGGAAAATCTGCAATTCGACGGTCCCCGCCGATTTCTCCCACAATCGCTCGGCCATGTAGACCATCCCGGCATGGACCGGATGGTTCTGATCCAGACCATGACCCAGTTTCAACACGATTCGTCCGCTGGACGATCGTGTAAGGTTCTGCTGGCGGACCACCATCGCGAATGCGGCGGTAGCAAGCAACAGACCGACGAAGATTCCACCGACGAAACAGGAAACGGCTTTACGGTCGAACATCAGGCCTCCTCACGACAACACCAGAGTCCGACAATATAACAGATCCTTTCACGAGTCGAAACTACCTGATGAGCTGCGATTCCGTAAACGGGCCTCCAGTCGATGTCGGCCACGCACCCTACGCGGCGGTAGCACCGTTCGAGGAATAACTGTCCAATGTTCCCTCGCCCCTTGTGGGAGAGGGCAGGGTGAGGGGGCAGAAAGTGCGTCAGTTATTTCTCGAACGGTGCTCGTCAACGACCACTCGAGATTTCGGCCGCAGCATGGTACATTCCCAACGCATGCTTCAACACCAGACCATCAAACAATTGCGCTCGCTTGTGGTCCAGCGTTTCGGGGTACCGATCGACCAGGTTGCGGTGGTTCGTGCGCCGTACCGCATCTGCCCGCTAGGAGCGCATATCGATCACCAGTTGGGCACGGTGACCGCCATGGCATTGGACCAAGCCGTCCACGTGGCGTTTGCGCCCAGTCACTCCGGCGAGGTCGTGTTGAACAGCATCGATTTCCCTGGAGAAATACGATTCTCGATAGACCATGTGCCCCCACCTCGACGCGGCGATTGGGGCAATTATGCTCGCGGGGCTGTACAAGCATTGCAACAACGGTGCCATCTGCGCACAGGTATCTGTGGGGTGACCGCTGGACGCATGGACGGTGGCGGGCTCAGCTCATCCGCCGCGATCGGTGTCGCACTGCTGCTGGCACTGCAGCATGCCAACGGTCTGGAGGTCGCGCCGGAAGAGAACATCGACCTGGACCAGACGATCGAGAATGGGTATCTCGGGTTGCGAAATGGTATCCTGGATCAAGCAGCCATCATCCTGTCCCGCCGCGATCAGCTAACCTGGATCGACTGCCTGACCCGCGCCTACCGGCATCTTCCAACTCCTGCAAATGCTCCCGACTTTGAAATCCTGATCGTCTTTTCCGGATTGAAGCAGGCACTGGTCGCCACCGATTACAATCAACGCGTCCAAGAATGCACGGCCGCAGCGGAGAAGCTGCTGGCAGCTACCGGGCGTTCGGATGTGCCCCAGGTGCTCCGCAGTATCACTCCCGAGCAATACGATGCCTGCAAACACGTGCTCAGGGGCGCCGAAGCGCGGCGCGCTAAGCATTTCTTCGATGAAATGGACCGCGTCCAACAAGGACTGAAGGCCTGGGACGATGGTGATTGGCACCGTTTCGGGCAATTGATCAACGACTCGGGCGTCAGTTCCATCAACAACTATCAATGCGGCTGCCCTCCGCTGATCGATTTGTACCAGATCCTTGGCGATACGCCCGGGGTGCTGGGCGCACGTTTCAGCGGTGCAGGATTCCGTGGCTGCTGTGTGGCGTTGGTCGAAACTCAGTCAGGCGAATCGGCT
>SKVE01000313.1 GCA_007129635.1 Planctomycetaceae bacterium | reverse complement strand
GGTCGGCCCACAAGCCATCTGCAGACGCCAAGGGTGGTTCGGGGTCGGCTTGGTAGTCGATTCGCGCGTCGTAGCGGCCGCGGACGTAGCACAGATCGATCAGTTCTTGCAGATCCAGCACGGCATCGGTGTCCTGGGGACGCAGCGGTACGGCGATCCGCGGCAACGGTTTGGAGAGCGGGCAAGGGTAGGCAAACTTGACCCCAGGCTGCGTCGCGCGCCAGACGCTGATGATGTACGGCGCACGCTGCGACGGCGGAATCAATTCTTCGGGGGCCAGCACCAGGTAGTCCCCGTCGCGGATCAGGTCGATTTCGACCACATTGACACCACCCTCTTGATACGTCCGACGTTTCTGTCGGTACGCGCCGCGCCGTTGGTACCTCAATTTGTTCGTGGCGCTGAGCACTTCGATGGCGGTGATCAAGCGACCGCCGGCAGCAAAGATCCGCACGCATCGCTCGGTGGCCGGTTCCGGGTCGACCAGCACGAACGGCTCGGCCACGGCCGCTTCCTTGACGCCAGCGGCTAAACCCGGGGCCTGCTCCCAAGCCTCCGCGACTTGCACGTCGGGATAGGCTCTTCCGATCGGCCCGGATTCGGCCTCGTCGATCGTCACTTCCTCCTCGACACTGGCCCACAAACCCGCAGGAAGCCCCGTCTGCAACTGATCGCGCACGTAGATCATCAGAGACGTATGGACGTCCCGCCAGTGTTGTTCCAGGTAAGGATTCATCCCCGGAAACGGATTGTTCTTGTTCAGATCAGTTGTACCGCTCATGCCTTGATTGTACCCCCAAGTTGCGTAAAGAGCAGGACGGAGTTCGCGGGCTCAATCGGCGTTCATTGCGTCCACGGCGGCGGCTTCGCCCGTCAGGACGATCAGGGCCATGGCGACGTTCATGTAGATCACGATGCCCATGATGTCGATGATCCCTGTCACAAACGGATTGCTCATCAACGCCGGGTCCAAGCCCAGACGGCGGAAGACCAGGGGCAGCATCGATCCGATCAGGGTGCCAGCCAGCACGACCAGCACCAGGGTCGATGCGACGACCGTGGCAGAAATCAAGCGGCGATTCAGGACCATGGCAGCGGCGAAACCGATCATCGCCAGAAATCCGCCCAGCAGTAGCCCCATCACCAGTTCGCGGCGGATGACGCGCGCCCAGTCATTCAACTTGACATCGCCGCGAGCCAGCGCGGTGATCACCAGGGTGGCCGATTGGGTGCCCGTATTGCCGCCCGCCGAGATGACCAGGGGGATGAACATCACCAGCCAGGCAAATTTCTGAGTGTCCTCTTCGTAGTGCTGCAGTGCAAACGCCGTGAACAGCGCCGTGATGAACAGGATCGTCAGCCACATGCCTCGCTTGCGGCTGAGCGTAAGGAGCGGCGTTTTCAGATAGCTCTCGTCCAACGGTTGGACACCGGCGATCAAATGGGCATCCTCGGTGGCCTCTTCACGCATCACGTCGATCACGTCGTCGTGGGTAATGATACCCAGCAACCGGAATTCGTCGTCGACCACCGGGATCGCCAGCAGATCGAACTTGGCGACCTTGCGAGCCACTTCTTCCTGATCATCCATCACGTTGACGACGGCCAGATCGCTTTCCATCAATTCCCGCAAGCGGGTTTCGGGCCGCGAGATGGCCGACAGCAATTGCCGCGTGGAAACGACGCCGCGCAGATGATCGCTTTCATCGACCACATACAAGTAGTAGATCGTCTCCAGTTCTTCGGCTTGTCGCGTCAGTTCGTTCAGCGCCTCGCGGACCTGCAGTTCTTCGTCCAACTTAGCGATATCGCTGGTCATCACCGCCCCGGCGACTCCCTCCGGATAGGATTTCAGTCGCAGGATGTCGCGGCGATCTTCTGCGGGCAGCAGCGGAAGCAGTTCGGCGACCAGGCCATCATCCGCCTCGTGCAGCAGGTCGACTCGATCATCGGAGGCCAATTCGGCGACCAATTCGGCCATCTCCGTGCGATCCTGCGTCTGGAGAATCTCCAATTGCTTGTCGGGCTCGAAGTAACTGAAGATTTCCTCGCGAGTGTCGGGATCGGCGTATTGCAGCACCTGCCAAGCCTCGGCGGCCGTCAGCCCTTCCATGAATTCGGCGGTCCGAGCCGGGTGCAGCGCGGTACAGAATTCGCGCAAGCCATCCGAGTCGGACTCGGCCAACATCTCGCGCAACTCCGGCAGGTACAGCATGCTGAAGATCGTCATGGTGTTGGCTCTACCAGGGTCGTCGGGTCCAGCTTCAGAGTGACTTGCAACTGGAGCGGTTGCCCGCGTCGCATGACGGTCATCGTCTGCTGCGATTCGACGGGTTTTTGTTCCACCACATCTTGCAGATCCCGCGGACCACGCACTCGCTGGCCCCCGAATTCCGTGATGACATCATTGACTCGCAGGCCCGCATCGGCGGCCGACCCGCCCGGAAGAACCTCGGCCACAAACACCCCCGACCGCGGATCTAACCCGAGGGCTTCGGCAGCCTCGGGGCCCAATTCATCGATGCGGATTCCCAGATAGGCTCGCCGCACGACCCCGTGGGCAATCAACTCGCTGGCCACCCACTTGGCTCGATCCACCGGGATCGCAAATCCGATCCCCTGGTATCCGCCGCTGTTGGAAGCGATGGCCATGTTGATGCCTACCACCTGGCCATCCAGATTCACGAGCGGACCGCCGGAATTCCCCGGATTGATGGCGGCGTCGGTCTGCAGCAAACGACCTCGCTGCATCTCGTGAGGCCCTCTGCCATGGCCACCGATCGACCCGCTGATCAGGCCGCTGATGATCCCTGCGCTAACGGTCATCTCCAGTTCGAACGGGCTGCCGATGGCGATCACCCAATCGCCGATCTGCAAGCTGGAGGAATCGCCCATGCGAGCCGCCTTGAGAGGGGTCGTCACCGGAATTCTGATGATCGCCAGATCGCTGCGAGGGTCGGCCTTGATCTCCGTGGCTTTGGCTTCGCGACCGTCGCCAAAGCGGACCGTCACCGTGCCTGCGTTTTCGATTACATGATGGTTGGTCAAGATCACTCCCGACGCATCAATCACGACTCCCGAACCGATCTGCGTATCGATGTCGGGGAAAAAAGGCGGATCGAAATCGTCGTCAAGTTCCTCCGGGAACTCGAACGTTTCGGGCAGCAGGCGGTGAAATCGAGGATCTTCCAACATCTCGCGGAACTCTTGTCTCCGTTGATCCGGCGTGGGAGTCGCCACAATGGTAACTACCGAGGGAATCGTGGCTTCCGCTGCGTTCCGAAACGCCATGGACAGCGATTTGGCCTGACCGATCGCTTCGGCCATCTGCGGCGGATCTTCCGCCATCAAGCAAGCAGTGGCTGCCAGCCAAACAGCGACGGACAAGAGACTTCGAGCCGAAGTTGGAAAGAACCCGGTTTTTGCGACCATGTTGCCCTCCCGAGCAAGGATTCATCGAGTCGGTTTCGCGGCGTGTGCCATTTTTGGATATTCGCCGTCAAAACCGCTGTTGTCATCTGGGTAGTGACCGCATTATAAAGAAGTTACGGCTGCAGCCAATGACAAGCGATTGCCGTGCTGCGAAAAAACGACTTCCACCAATTCTTAACGGGTCTCCCGGTGTGAACAGTGAACTTCCTGCAACCATC
>SKVE01000702.1 GCA_007129635.1 Planctomycetaceae bacterium | reverse complement strand
GAACACTAAGGATCGGCAAAACATAACTGTCGAGTTTCATTTGGTGGTACCAACGCGACAGTAATTCCTTTTCCGATCCTCAGCTCGTCAGTGGAGTAGCGTACCGGGGATGCCCTAGATTAAAGTATAGGGAATTAGCGTATCCGATGCCCGCCTCTCGCTGGCATTTTACGGGCTCTGCCCTCTTCAACCCTGCAGGAGAAAACGACCATGCAACGCGATCATCGAGTCAATCGACGGCAATTTGTGCGCACCGCCACTGCTGGTGCTGCGCTGTTTACCATCGTTCCCCGCACCGCGCTGGCGTCTGCCGACGCGCCTGGGGCGAACGACAAACTGAACATCGCCGGGGTGGGCGTCGGCGGACAGGGCTGGGGCGTTCTCCAGCAGTTTCGCAACGAGAACATCGTGGCGTTGTGCGACGTCGACGACCAGCGTGCTGGCGCCGCATTCGAGGCGTTGCCGGACGCACGACGATTCCGTGATTTCCGCAAGATGTTCGACGAGATGGAATCGCAGATCGATGCCGTGGTCGTCGGGACACCGGACCATACCCATGCGGTGATCTGCATGGAAGCCATGAAACGCAAGAAGCACGTCTTTTGCGAAAAACCACTGGCTCACACGATCCACGAGATCCGGCGGCTGATGGACACGGCTCGCGAAAGCGGCGTCGTCACCCAATTGGGCAACCAAGGGCACTCGTCGCCGTCGATCCGCATGTTCTGCGAATGGATCTGGGACGGAGCGATCGGTCAAGTCCAGGAAGTCCACGCATGTTGCGATGCTTTCCGGGACGTGTATAGTCAGATCCGCAACCTGCCGAAACGCGACGAACGACCAGAAGTCCCAGGGCATCTGGACTGGGATTTGTGGCTGGGGCCGGCGGCTCACCGGGCCTACCATCCGATGTACGTGCCGTGGAATTGGCGAGGTTGGACGCCGTTTGGAACGGGCTGTATCGGGGATTGGATCTGCCACGTGGTCGATCCCGTGTTCTGGGCGTTGGATCTGGGCTCGCCGGAATCGGTCCAGGCCGAGGCGGATGGGTATGATCCGGTGGAACATGCGGACGTCTACCCGCCGGGAACGGCCATCACGTTTGAATTTGCGGCGAAAGGCGAACGTGGCCCCGTCAAACTGGTTTGGTTCGATGGCGATCGCCGCCCGCCGCACCCGAAGGATCTGGAGGCGGATCGCAACCCGCCGGGGATCGGTGCGGTGGTCATGGGGGACCAGGGGACGATCACCTACGGTTCCCATGGAGCAGGTGGCGTGCGGCTCGTGCCGGAAGCCAAAATGCAAGAGTACCAGACTCCCGAACCATCGCTGCCCCGCGTCCCCGGCCACTATGCCGATTGGATCAACGCCATTCGAGAGAATCGGCCCGCCGGTTCGGACTTCAGCTACGGAGGCCCGCTGACCGAACTGGGGCTGCTGGGTATGATCGCCGTGCGTATGGCCGGCACCAAACTGGTGTGGGACGGCCCGAACATGCGGTTTACCAATAACGACGAAGCCAACCACTGGGTCAGTCCTCCCGTACGTTCGGGCTGGGAGATCTGACAACGGTTCCTTGTTCGCCTGCGGTGCATGGACACCGCAGGCGCCTGGTTGGGGACAGCGGCGGCGCGACTCTGCATTTACCGAGCGGCCCTTCGTTTTGGGCGGGCAAGCAGGGTTTACCGAAAGACGAGCACCCAGTCTTCGGTGGAAGGCGGTTGGAAATAACCGTCTTCGCGCGGTGAGGCGGGTCGGCGTTCGGCGGTGCGCGGTTGGAACCACTGGGCCTTCCAACCTTCCTGCAGTTGGCTCAAGTCAACGTCCAGCAAGCCGCCATGGGTCACGAAGATCACCGCGCTGCGGCCGTTGCGTCCTCGAGCCGCCGCCACCGACGCCTGGACGTTGCGGCCGGTCTGTACCGCAGGCAGGCCGTTGGCCGAGGTCGCTGTGGTGCGCAACCGCATCTCGTACGTGTCATTTTCCTGGCCCAGGGTGAAATTGCGGGTGACATGGTCCTGCGAGAAGCTGACGATTCGGGCCGGGCCGGCCTGGACTTCCTTGGCGGGAGTGATCCAGGCTTCTACGGTCAGTGCGTTGCGCTCGCGTACCGAAGCTACGAGCCGTTTCGCCGGGTCTTGCGTGGCGATCAGCACGGGACGGTTCGTTCGCAGCCCGTCAGCCAGCCAGGTTACCGATCCGGCGTCTCGGATACGCAGATCTAGGGCCGGTCGGTGACCCGACACATCGCGAACCACCGTGCCTTGGCCTTCGTCGAACGAGTAGCGAGCCTGCAGCCCGTCCACGTGTTCCGGCGCACCTGCAGCTTGGTGGTCGGCGATTTCGGCAGCGCTCAGAGCGCGATTGTGCAGGGCCACGCCGTGATAAGTGCCCAGCCAGCCCCGATCGCCCACGAACTCGTCGCCCAGCGCCAAACGAAGATGGGCGTCCCAAGCCGAAAGGTCGCCGCCGATCGTTCCCCTTGCCACTTCCTCGCCGTTGACATACAGACGAGCGTCGCCGTCGGCGTTGCGGGTATAGGCGACATAGGTCTTTTTCAACTGAACGGGCGCCGCCACATCGGAGCGGAGTTTCACGAAACCCAGGTCTGGCTCGATGTGCGGCCAGCCGATTTCCTCCATGACCGTTCGCACGTTGCGCATGTGAGCCCGGGCCAGTTCGTTGGCGCCGATGCCGAACGGCCGATCATCGGGCCCCGGTCGGTGGAAGCGAGAGCTGGCGAGACCGCCGATCAGATTCCGCCACATCCGCCGCGTCGCCTCCAGGGAACCGCCGGTCCAGCCATGGCCTTCACCACCATAGATTTTGACGTTGTTCAGCGGTTTGGGGTCGTCTAAGCGCCGAGCCCGCACGGCAAGAATCTGGCTGAAGTGACGTTGGCCCGTGTTGACGCTATTCTGAGAGATCTCGAAGAAGTCGTAGTGCGAATCGTCGTGGAGCAGCGCGATCTGCTCGGCCGAATCGAAGTTGCTGTTCCGCCGCATGTCGGCCAGATAGACGTCCACGCCATCCGCCTTGGCCCGCTGGCGAATGAAGCGGGCCCAATGCCGGCCCCATTCGGGATCCTCGCCGATCTCGTTGTTCATGCAGTACAGCACGTTGGGGTACTTCAGGCTGAAGTCTAGCATGCGATTGACAAAAGCCTCCTGGTACCGACGCACCCCCACGTTGTCGTCCATCGCAGGAACGGTGTGGAAGAAGGCGTGCTTGCTGGGCGTAGCGCGGGAGTAGTACTCGATCACTTCGGCCAGACCCGACTGGTCCGCCGTATAATTGACGTTGTTCCGTGGGTTGAACGGATGCACTTCCCAGCCCCGGTTCTCTGGGCCGTACCCCAACGGAGCTTCCGATGCGAACAGATCCCACGGATCCCACACCTCGATCTGCACGATGATATCGCGCTCATGACACATGCGCAGGAAGTTATCGAAACGCTCCCAGTACTTCGCGTCCCATTCGTTCAGATCGTACAAGCCGTCCTCACGCTGGGCAAACGCGTAACGGTTCTCGGGATTGCGGTCGGACATGGTATTGCGCACGTAATTGCCACCGGCCGCCGCGATCTCGTCCAGGTGGGCCGCCAACCCATCCGGATGGTTGAACAGATTGTCCATCCAACTGCCCCCCACCAGCAGCACGGG
>SKVE01000678.1 GCA_007129635.1 Planctomycetaceae bacterium | reverse complement strand
GGTGGTCACGGCCGGCTGCATCGGCGTCTGTGTCGGCGAACCGCTGGTGGACATCCAGCAAGCGGGCCATGGCCGCATCGTCTATGCCAAGATCCAGCCGGACATGGTCCCTCGGTTGATCGAATCCCATTTGATCCTCGGAGAACCCATCCGTTCCTGGATCGTGGGCCGCATGGAGGTCGAGGCATGAATCGGCGGCCGGTCTTTGCACGGTGGGGAAATCGCCTTTTTCCGAAATAAGACGAAAGCGTGACAGCATGGAATTGAACTTACCGGATCCCTCCGTCGCCATCGGGGGCAGCGTGACCGTGTGCGGTGGCGAGCGTTGCAGTTCGGCTCGTTGCCAGCGAGTGCTGCGAGCGTTCGAGGTCGAGTTGAATCGGCGTGCATTGGGACGCAACGTGCAGCTTGCTCCGTCGTTGTGCCGAGGCTTCTGCTCGGTCGGTCCGATCGTCGTGATCCAGCCGGCCGGCGTGTTGTATTGCCGGGTCGACGCAGAGGATGTCCCGGAGATTGTCGAGCAGACGTTGATCCAGGGCCAGATCGTATCGCGGTTGGTCTACGACGAACCGGAGACGATGCGTTCTCTGCCGGCCTACCAGGACCTGCCTCTATTCAGCAAGCAGGTTCGGATCGCGTTGCGGAATTGTGGGTTGATCGATCCCGAGCAGATCGAGCAATACATGGCTCGGGACGGTTATGCCGCATTGGCCAAGGTGCTGGGCGAGATGTCGCCGGACGAGGTGATCCGCGAAGTGAAGGCTTCAAAACTACGGGGCCGCGGGGGTGCCGGTTTCTTGGTGGGCGCGAAATGGGAGTTCTGTCGGCGATCGCCGGGCGAGCCGAAATATGTGATCTGCAATGCGGACGAGGGCGATCCGGGCGCGTTCATGGACCGTTCGATCCTGGAAAGCGATCCGCACAGCGTGCTGGAGGGCATGACGATCGCCGCGTACGCGATCGGTGCTCGTCATGGGTACATCTACTGTCGCGAGGAGTATCCGCTGGCGATCGACCGCTTACAGATCGCGATCCAGCAATCGCGCGATTGGGGATTGTTGGGCGATGACATCTGCGGGACGGGGTTTGCGTTTGATGTGGAGATCAAGGAGGGTGCCGGCGCGTTTGTTTGTGGCGAAGAGACGGCCTTGCTGGCTTCGATCGAGGGACGGCGCGGCGAGCCTCGGCCCCGGCCTCCCTACCCCGTGTCGACCGGATTATGGAACCAGCCGACCAACATCAATAACGTCAAGAGCTATGCGATGGCGCCGATGGTGATCCTGCGCGGCGCCTCGTGGTTCAACCGCATCGGTACCGCGACGTCGCCGGGAACCGCCGTGTTCGCGCTGACGGGGAAGATTCGGAACACGGGGCTGATCGAGGTGCCGATGGGCATCCCCCTGGGCGACATTATCTTCGATGTGGGCGGCGGGGTGCCGGACGGCAAGAAGTTCAAAGCCGTGCAGACCGGCGGGCCTCTGGGAGGTTGTCTGCCGGCAGCCGCGCTCAACACGCCCGTGGATTTTGATTCGTTGGCCGAAGCCGGGGCGGTGATGGGTTCGGGCGGCATGATCGTGTTGGATGATGACACGTGCATGGTCGAATTCTCGCGATACTTCCTGCTGTTCGCTGCGGCCGAATCGTGCGGCAAATGCGTCCCCTGCCGCGTGGGCGGCCAGCGGTTGCTGGAAGCGCTGACACGCATCAGCGAGGGCCAGGGGTCTCGCAAGGACCTGGACATCATCCGAGACGTGTCGGTCAACATGATGAACTCGTCCCTCTGCGGACTCGGCCAACGCACCCCGGGGCCGGTGCTGGCGGCGTTGAAGTTTTTCGAACAGGAATTCATCACGCACGTGGACGATCGGCTGTGCCGTGCTGGTCAGTGCCGCGCGCTGGTACGTGCTCGCTGCATCAACGCCTGCCCGGCGGGAGTCGATTCGCCGGCTTACTTGGCTCTGATCGCGCAGGGCCGCTACGCCGAAGGCTTGGCCATCCATCGCCGCCGCAACCCGTTCGCGCTGGTTTGTGGCCGAGCTTGTCCGGCGTTTTGCGAGACGAAATGCCGGCGGAGCGAACTCGATCAACCGATCGCCATCCGGTTGGTCAAACGATACATGGCCGACCATGAACTGGAGAAAGCTTGGGAGCCCGAGCCCATCGGTACGGAAGCCCAGCGCCAGACGGCCGCCCAGCACAAGGTGGCCGTCATCGGTGGCGGGCCAGCCGGATTGACAGCCGCCTTGCGTTTGGCTCAACGTGGCTATCGCGTCACGGTCTACGAGAAATACCCCGTAGCCGGCGGGATGATGTCGTGGGCGATCCCGGCTTATCGTTTGCCGCGAGGTCCGCTGTTGGCCGAAATCGACAACATTCGTCGTGCGGGCGTCCAGATCGTCTGCAACCAGGCGTTGGGCCGAGACTTTCAATTGGATGAACTCTTCCACCAACGAGGCTACCATGCCGTGGTGCTGGCGATCGGGGCCCATCGCAGCCGCCGTTTGGGCATTGCCGGTGACGAGAAACCCGGCGTCTTCGACGGCGTGGAATTCCTGAGCCGGGTGGCCGGCCAAGCGACCATGCAGGCGGTGGGCCTCAGCTCCGACCGGCCTCTGCCCGATGTGCAGGGCAAGCGAGTCGCGGTGGTTGGCGGCGGCGATGTGGCCATCGATGTCGCTCGGTCCGCCCTACGGATGGGTGCCCGAGAGATCCATGTCATCTACCGTCGGGAAGGCGACGACATGCCCGCGGCTCATCTGCCCGAAGAGATCGAAGCAGCTCGCCAGGAGGGCATCCGCTTCCATACCCTGGTCAATCCCGTCCAGGTGCTGGGTAATGGCTCGGTGACCGGCGTCCGGTTGCAGCCGCAGCGATTGGCCGACTTTGATGATTCCGCTCGCCGCCGCCCGGTGCCGTTGGGTGCCGACTCGTACGAGTTGAACGTCGAGATGCTGATTCCGGCCATCGGCCAGGTACCGGATCTGGACTGGTTGCAGGGCACCGACATCGCTCGGCGTCGAGGCGATACGTTGGTGGTCGATGACGCCTTCAGCACCACGCGCCCCGGGGTCTTCGCCGCAGGCGATGCGGTGACCGGCCCCGCCACGATTGTCGAGGCGGTGGCGCAGGGCAACCTGGTGGCCCAAGCGGTCGCCCATTGGCTGGAGTCCGGCCAGTTGGTCAAGCCCTATCTGGAGCCGGATCGCACCGACGTACCGCAGGTATTCGAGCTGGAGGATTATGCCGATCACCAACGCCCCATCACGCCTCGACAGCCCGTCGAACAGCGTGACAACAATTTCGACGAAGTTGAAACGGGCTTCGACGAACAAGCAGCTCAAGAGGAAGCCCGTCGCTGCCTACGTTGCGACCTGGAATGGGCCGAAGCCATGGCGGCCGAAAAAGAGAAACAAAGATGAAGACCAAGCTCGAACGCCGCCGGTTTCCTACCAACTACCAACTGCCAACTACCAACTGCCAACTGCCAACTGCCAACTGCCAACTGACCACTGACCACTGACCACTGCCAATGCCAATGCCAATGAGCAAGCACACGATCACATCGGGGACGGTAAAAATCACGCTGAACGGACGAGCCGTTCATGCGAAAGCCGGCCAGACCGTTTTGGAAGCCGCGTCGGCGGCCGGGATCGATATCCCGGCC
>SKVE01000864.1 GCA_007129635.1 Planctomycetaceae bacterium | reverse complement strand
GGTTCGCCGCAGATCTGACAGACGACATGCTCCAGCGGTTGAGCAACAGGTGGCTGCAGGAAAGCGATGCCTTCGGTCGCCGAGAGAAGATTTTGGTCATAAAGCTCCAGGCCAACTCGCACAAACGCCAGCAGATCCGCGGACCGTTGGATGGCGAAACTCTTTGAAATCTGGAATCCACCGCGGTGGATTTCGACCAACAGCCCACTCGGATGCGGTTGCCGCCTGAGCTGTTCGATCTGGTGCAAGGCGACCTGATTCATCAAGGCGGCCGCTAGGGTCCGATCCGACGTGCGGATGGAATACCGTTCATCAAAATCCCGCCAACCACTCTGCCACGACATCAGCCCATCATGGGCGGTCAGACGGGTGGGGCGTGGTGGATGGGAAATCGAACAGGTGAAATTGGCGTCCAGCCAGGCGGTCTGAAGTCGAGTGGACGAACCGTGTCCGTTCGAATGGCTGCCGTGGGCGAAGATCCCGACCAGCACATCTGCCGAACGGTACCGGAACGAGACTCGTGGATGACCGAACCACCCCGCTCGATGCACTCTTCCGCGGTAGAGCCTGGCCAGTGCGTCACAGGCTCTCGCACAGTGGGCCACGCCGCGCGAGCCTCCCCAGCCGAACCCAGCCAATATGGCCAGGGTGGTGAAAATCAGGACAGCCATCAAAAGGAATTGCATCGCGGCTCCGATCGGTTCTCGCACCGCACGTACACTGGGTCGCAACGGTGTTCATTCTAACACGTCGAGCTACCATAGCACGGGTGGTGGTCCGAAGGCGGGGTTGGACAAGATGCTTTTTGGGACGTAAGCTAAAGGGAATGCCTTACTTGACTCATGTAAAACGAAACCCGGCTGGGGCTTTCGAGCGGAGAAACCTACAATGCCTCGAAGACCTGACGATCTGAGCCCTATCCAAGAGTGGCTCGAAAACTTCGACTGGCGAAACGTCAACTGGACTCGATCCGTTTTCCCGTTCAGTCTGATCGCGGTGGCTGTGCTTGTTGTGTGGGGGGCACTCACCTCCTTCTACACGGTCCAGCCCGAGGGCCAAGCGGTGGTCAAGCGCTTCGGACGCGTGATCGCGATTCAGCCCCCCGGGCTGCATTTCAAAATCCCGTTTGGGATCGACACGCAGACATTCGTGCCGACCGCTCGAGTCCTCAAACAGGAATTCGGCTTCCGTACGACCGGCGACTTGGGATCGTTACGAACGGCTTATCGCAAGAGCCCGGAGCATCAGGAGGAATCGTTGATGCTGACCGGCGACCTGAAGGTCGTGGATGTCGAGTGGGTGGTCCAGTACCGAGTGGAAGACCCCGACAAGTACCTGCATCGCGTCCGCGATATCGATAAGACGATCCGCGACGTGTCCGAGTCGGTGATGCGACGGATTGTGGGTAATTCGCTGGGCTCGAACGTCTTGACCGTCAAACGTGTTCAAATCGCCTCGATGGCGAAAGAGGAACTGCAGGAGATCCTGAATTCGTTCGAGTCGGGGATTTCGATCGGCACGGTCGAACTGCAGGATGTGACGCCGCCCGATCCGGTCAAGCCTGCCTTCAACGAAGTGAACCAGGCCGAACAGGAAAAAGAGCGGATGATCAACGAAGCGGAAAAACGCCAGAACCAGCTCGTCCCGCGGGCACGAGGTGAAGCTCGTCAGGTAGTGGAAGAGGCGGAAGGGTATCGGGCGGAACGCGTCAATCGAGCCAGCGGCGAGGCGGCTCGATTCACGGCGATCGAAGAGCAATACCGCAATGCCCCCGATATCACTCGCCGACGATTATACCTAGAAATGATCGACAAGGTGCTGCCTCAGTTGGGACGCGTCGTGGTGGTCGAACCAGGCCAGATGAATCCGATTCCCCTGCTGAACCTGGACCAGCTTACTGGACAGGGTTCCCCGCTCGCCCCCACTGCTCAACCAGGAGGACGCCGATGAATCGTCATCTCTCAAATCGATCCGCAAGCCAGGGACGGGTGGTTTTGCCGCTGGTCCTGATCCTCATCGTGATCGCGGCCCTCGTCGCCGTGGCCTCGATGTATACCTTGGACGAAAGCGAACAAGCGATTATCGTTCAGTTCGGAGCGCCGGTCGGCGATCCGATCACCGAGTCAGGCTTGCATTTTCGCCTGCCCTTTATCCAGGAGGTTCGGCGCTTCGATAAACGACTGCTTGCTTGGGACGGAGATCCCAACCAGATCCCAACGGTTGAAGAACAGTTCATCTCGGTCGACACGACGGCCCGTTGGCGGATCGTCGACCCGCTGGTCTTCCTGCAGAGCGTTCAAAACGAACTGGGAGCCCAAAGCCGGTTGAACGACATCTTGGATTCCGTCGTCCGAGACAAAATCGCCTCCAGTACCCTGGTCGAAATTGTGCGGTCCAAAGACTGGACGGTTTCGGAAGAGGACCTGGAACGGACGATGGCTGCCGAAAGCGATGAAGAGATCCTGCTGCAAGAGGTCGTCAGCGGTCGTGAGGAACTGGTGAAGTCCATCCTGGAAACGGCCCAATTGCAGATGCCTCAGTATGGGATCGAATTGGTGGATATCCGCATCAAACGGATCAACTACGTCGAATCGGTCCAGCAGCAGGTCTTCGAGCGGATGATTGCCGAGCGCCAACGGATTGCCGAACAGTTTCGTAGCGAAGGCGAAGGCCGAGCGGCGGAGATCGGGGGCGAAACCGATCGGATGATCGCCGAGATCACTTCCGAGGCAGAACGCGATGCCAACATCATTCGCGGCCAGGCGGATGCGGAAGCCACGGGGATCTACAACGAAGCCTACGGTCGAGATGCCGATTTCTACGCATTCTTTCGGACTCTCGAGAGTTATGCCGATTCCATGGGCAAAGGGGTGACCCTGGTCGTCGCCAGCGATTCAGACTATTTCCAGTACCTGCGATCCAGCATGGACAACACCGCAACCGACCATGCTAGCGACCCCGCAACGGAAGAAACGGCTCAGGAAACTCCGTAAAAGCCAGAAAAACCAGAGTTCGCTCGCCGTTCACTGCACCAGTCGAGCCTGGAGATCTCGCAAAAGACGCTGCTCCAGGGTAACATCTCGACCGACCGGAATCCAACCCATCGTCGTCGCTGCGGTCGGCTCGACCGTCTCCCAGCGGGACGACGGCGGACCCTCCTCACGCATCGGAGCCTTTTCGACGGTCGCGTTCTCCGGCTGATTCAGGAACTCGAGTTCCTTGTGCACCGTCATGTCGACCAGAAACCCGCCCTCGGCAGGTATCACTCGCACGCTGGCTCGCCTTCGCAACGACTGCAGCGTCGCGTGCCAGCGTTCGAATCCTCGAGTCGAATCGCCGCGCCACGGCTCCAAGACCGTCGAACCGATGGTCGGGAACGTCTCGATACGCCCCTCCAGCATCAAGTCGCCCACCACTCGGACCCGATCCTCGCGTTGCACTCGAAAATCATCATCCAACACATCCAGCAACTGAACCCATACGATCTCGGGGTCGCCGACAGGCAGAAAAAGAGGGTTGGGCACAAAAGCAGCCTCGGTGGCGTGATGCCCGTGAAATCCGTGCTTCCATCCCGCGTGACAACCCAACGCCATCGTGAGCAGACTCAGCGCGATCGTTAGCACCGTTCGAGAAATAACTGTCCAATGTCCCCTCGCCCCTCGTGGGAGAGGGCAGG
>SKVE01000684.1 GCA_007129635.1 Planctomycetaceae bacterium | reverse complement strand
TGTTCCCATGACAATCAGATCCGCCTGTTCTTCCTCTGCCAGCCTGGGGATCTCCAAACCTGCAACCCCTGCCAGCAGCCGATGCTCGAAGCGAATGTTACCGTCATCGGGAACAATCTTGCCCAGTTCCTCTCGTACCTGTTCCATCGTTCGCTCCGTGTCCTCGGAGATGGCCACATTTGCCATCGCATGCGGAGGAACCACTGCCCCCGGCGGCGTCGGAACCTGTGCTGGTGCTGCGACATGTACGATCAGCAGCAGCGAACGGCTGTCGCGAGCTAGTCGCTGGGCTGCGTCGAATGCCTGCTCGGCTGCTGGCGAAAAGTCGGTGGGATAGAGAATCTTGTTCAACGTAATCATCGAATCGCACTCCTTCAGTTTCCAGTTCATATGGCGTTCTGGCGCGTCGGCATCATTGCCATCGCTTAACGATACCGCACATCCAGTGCCAAAACGGCTTCGGAACACGAATTCCTTTCGGCCATTTTTGTTCGTCATCGTTTGGGCACATCGTTTGCGGGGTGTTTTGCCGGATAACGATCAGCAAGCGGGCGAGTTCAAAGTGCACCGGTGCCCGCCACCTGCCTCGGTCGAATCGACCTCGCCAAAGGCCGTCACCATGATGAAGGGCGTCTCGCGCCGCTGCTCCTTCCAATACCGCAGCAAGTCCAATCCGCTTGACCTGCTCATTTTCAGCTCGCTGATGACCAGATCGATCGGCTCGTGCGGGAACGTCAACGCCTGTTTCGCGAAATCTGCCGTTTCGAAGTCGTATTGTTCCAGCTTGAGCAACCGCGCCAGAGCCTCCCGTTCGCTCGGCTTGTCTTCGACAACCAGGATTCTCGGTTTGCTGCAGCTTAGCACCGTTCGAGAAATAACTGACGCATTTTCTGCCCCCTCACCCTGCCCTCTCCCACGAGGGGCGAGGGACATTAAACAGTTATTTCTCGAACGGTGCTTATCTTCGTGCACTCCCAGGTGATAAGAACCGACTCGCTTCGCTCAATCGTATCAAGAACTGGGTGCCGTGGGGAGTGTTGGGGCGGCATTGAATCTGCCCGCCCGCCTCTTCGACGAATCGTTTGACCAAAGCCAAGCCCAACCCTGTGCCGTCGTCATTGGTGGTGAAAAACGGCTCGAACACGTGCGGGCGGTCCGCGTCGGCGATGCCGCGACCTTGATCCGATACAAGGATCTCCACCTGGGTGGCTTTCCGCACCAGACGGACGTCGACCCGGCCGCCATCGGGCATCGAGTCCCGAGCATTATGGAGCAAGTTGAGCATGATTTGGCGCAGGCGGGCACGGTCCATCCGGACGCTGGCCGGGGATTTCGGCAAATCAAGCTGGACTTCGATATGACTTCGGCGGAGTTCCTGACTGATGAAGTCGACGATGCCTTCCAATTCCACGTTCAGATTAAACCCTTCGGTCCGCGGTTCGTCCGGCGTTGTAAAGTGGCTCAACTGTCCCAGTAGCCGATCGATGCGGTCGATCTCCCGAGACGATTGTTCCAGCATCCGCGTCACTTCGGCAGGCCCCAACGCTTGGGTATCCCGTTGGGTGCGGCGGAATGCGTGTAGATTCAGCCGCAAGGCATGAAGCGGATTGCGGATCTCGTGGACCAAACCGGCAGCCAAGCGGCCAAGCTCCTCCGCAGCGAGCATGTAAGTCTGTGTCGCCGTTTTTTGCAACGCCAACAAGCGGAGGGTTAGAAAACACAAAGACCAAGCCGCAGCAGCAACGGCCAGCACGATCACGGCGGCCCAGGGGACGTGACGCCTCAGGACCCCATGTCTTTCACGCATCCAGCGTTCCGCGAATCCGCCCTGAGAAAGCCCGAGATGAAAGCTGCCTACATACCGGTCGCCCCTGGCGATCGGTACGCGGAGATCGTACGCCAGGTGGCCGGCAGCCAGCGTCTGGTCCTGGGTCCGAACGACGTCAACACCCAGATCGGGTACCATGCTTTCGTACCAGTCGCGCCCTAGTTGTTTGCCCCGTTGTCGGCGGTCCGTATGCCACCGCAGGACACCGCCCGAATCCACCACGGCCGCATAGACGTACCGCGCCGGATCGCTGGCAACCCACGTGTCGGCTGCGTCCAGCAAGTCGGCTTCCGCCAGATCTCCCAGATCCGCCGTGCTGAGTGATTCCAGGAATTGCTCGATGCGTCCCGCCGTGCGAGTCCCTTGAGTACGCACGTCTTGGATCTCGTCCAATAACAGGTCGCGTTCTCTGGCATGCAGTCCTGCAAGGAACAGGTTGAAGGCTACAGTCGATAGCACGACCAAGCTCACCGCGATCGTGGTGCTGGTAAGTACGATGGTCTTTCGAGATACTTCGATTGGCAAGGGATCCATTACGTTACATTCTTAGAAGCTGATCGCTGTCACGTCAAGACAGGACCCCTCGGATCTGCAAACGCCGTCAAACTGTCATGCCGCCACGACAGTCTGCCGCAGCGAACTTCGCGTAGACATCCGACCTTGATGAGGCCAACGGGGTCGCGAGTCGTTTTTGGACAACAAGCAAACCTATGGAAACGAGCTTGCCCGAAAACGATACCCGGCCCCCCCTCCCGCCGATTCCACCAAGAAATACCTGGCCGGGCGATTATTGCTGGGCGCAGATGTTCACGTCTGGGCGTCGAAAGCGATAGTGAGAGACGAACCATTGATCCCCGCTGCCGTAACGAAACAGTTCCGCACATGCCATGAAAAACATCCGCCAACGTTGTCGCTGGATGGCTGGTGTTTCCGGGCAGTCGCTTGCGGCAAATACGCTCAACAGTTCGTCTCGATGGCCGTCCAGGTTCTTCAGCCAATCTTCGCACGTCCGCGCGTAGTGATTGCCGTTGAACGTCCAATGGTCCTCGATCGTCAAATCGTCTTGAAAATGCAGCAGCAGATCGTCCGAAGGCATCAGTCCGCCGGTGAAAAAGTGGCGGCCCATCCAGTTGTCCTCGCCTTCGGTTTCGAATTCGTAGGCCAACTGGCGATGGCAGAAAATATGCACCAGCAGTTTGCCCTCGGGCCGCAGCCATCCGGCGATCCGCTGATGCAACCATTGATAATTCCGCATGTGTTCGAACATCTCGATCGAGACGACTCGGTCGAACGTTCGCGAAGTGGAAAACTCTCGCATGTCCGCCGTTTGTACTTCCAGGTTGGCCAGACCCCGCTCGCGACACTGATCCTGGATGTACTGCCGCTGGGTATTCGAATTGGAAACGGCTAGGATTTTACAAAGGGGATAGTGGGCCGCGATCCATAGGCACATCGAACCCCAACCGCATCCCAGTTCCAGCACTGCCATCCCGTCGGCGATCTCCGCTCGCTCGCAAGCCAGCTTCAGCATGGCCGCTTCCGCTTCGGCCAACGTTGTGGTCGTTCGTTCGTAGTAGCAGCAACTGTACTTTTTGTGTTCGCCCAGCACCCGCTGGAAGAAGGCCGTCGGCACCTCGTAATGCTGTTGGTTCGCCAGATCGGTCGCCAGCGCCAAAGGCCCCGCCCGCAACTCGGCGATCAATTCGCGCAGTGCTTCGCGACGTGATTGTGGATCGAAACAGTCTTCCCTCTGCAGCCGCCGTTTCAGCAGCCGTCGAATGCCGATCCGGACCAGCCCGTCTGGAATCCAACCTCGCTCGGCCCATCCGATCAGACTCATTCTGCCGCCTCC
>SKVE01000886.1 GCA_007129635.1 Planctomycetaceae bacterium | reverse complement strand
CCAGTGGCGCGATCGCCTGGTCCGGTGGAGCCTCGACTGCGATTACCTGCACGTCGTGTTCACGGTGCCGCACGAACTCAACGATGTCATCCGGGACAATCAACGGCTGCTCTACAAGCAACACTTCAACTGCGTCGGTGACGTGCTGCAGCGGACCGCCGAGCGGCACTACGGCTGCCGCATCGGCATGGTCCAGGTCCTACATACCTGGGGCCAACAACTCGGTCTTCACGTCCATATCCACGTCGTGATGACCGCCGGCGGCCTGTCGCTCGACGGCGATCGTTGGCTGCCGATCTCGGCCGACGACGAGGTGATGCGGCGCGAGGTGCTGGCCGAGAAGTTCCGCGCCACCTACCTGCGGCGGCTGAAGACCCGCGTCAAGAAAGGCAAGATCGACTGGCCCGATTCGGCGCGGGTGATCGAGAAGGTGGCGGGCAAGGGCTGGGTGGTCAACGTCCAGTCACCGCCGCCCAAGTGCGTCGGCGCGACCGCCGTGATCAACTACCTCAGTTCCTACGTGATCGGCGGACCGATCAGTGATCGGCGGATGATCGCGGACATCGACGGCATGGTCGCCTTCGGCTTCAAAAACTACACCACCGACCGGATGGAGCAGGCGACGATCCCGGGCGCCGAGTTCGCACGGCGATTCTCCCAGCACATCTTGCCCAAGCGTTTTGGCCGAGTGCGCTACATGGGGCTGTTCCAGGCGGCCGGCCGCGCCGAGCGCTTGCGGCACTGCCAACGGCTGATCGAAGAGGCGGGGCTGTCGCGCAGCGGTGACGGCTCGACCAGCGCCGTGCGACTGCTGGGGCACGAGCATGACGAAGACGAGATCGAACACCCCTGTGATGACGACGGCGAGCGGCAGCCTGGACTCAACGTCACGATGTGCGATTCCTGTCAGGAGAAACGGACGACGGATCCGGAGGATTGGCTCGACAGCAGGCAGGCGATGCGGCTGCTGGCGATTGTGGCGACGATCTACGTCGGATTGAGTCGCGCGGGCGAGTCGATGTTGATGCAGATTCAATGGGCGCTGGTCGAGCACCGGGCGATCCGGGCCGAGCGATGGAAGGTCCGCGAGCTGCGGCAGATCGAGACGATGCTGGTCGAGTGCCTTGAAGACCCGCGTCGGTTGCTGCGGGGCGTGTTGGGTCGGGATCACCCGTTGATCCGGGCGGCGACCGCTGCGGCCGAGCAAGCGGCGCGACCGCCGCCGGAGTCGAAAGCGGAGGCAGGCAGTGGTTAAGAATCGGCCGCAGGCGGGCCGGCAACCATCGCCCCGCCCGCATCAACGCTCGACGTTTCAACTCGTGGTCAAAACACGGGCCTGCCTGACGGTATCGCCGCAGCTAAAGAATTCCGGCATCGGGAGGCCGAAAACGACGGCATCCGGACCGTCATCGGCCATCGCGGCGCTGCAATCGCCCGCCCGGCACCCCGCCGCGGGTGCATCGACGTGGCACCCGGAAATGAAAGATGCCCGTCCAACCCCAAGTCACGCTGGGCCAGACAGGCAATCGAGTCAGGCTGCGGGCCTTCGGTAGCCCCTCTCAAGCTCGGCCGATCCGACAAGAAACCGCCCGGCCTACGGTCCGCGTTCGTCCCCGGAATCAGTCGTCGTCACTGTCTTTTGAACTTTCTGAGCTTGATCTTATAAGACGGCGCGCCGCGGCTGCAACAATTTCGTCATCGCTACTAGCAAACTCAGGTAGTACCTGCATGAACCTGGAACCATTTGACGTCGCAGCACGAAGCAAAGTCGCTGCCAAAGCCCCCTGTGAATTTCGCGCCCCTTCAATCAATGAATCGGCCATCCCGATGTCGTCAAAGCCAACTTCGACTAACGCTGACGCAGCTTCGATCCGCAATGCTCTTTTGGCTCCTGTGTCGATTGCAATGCTAACGACATTACGGGTTCTTTCTTGAATGCCGAAGACTTCTCCGAGCACAAGTTCAGCCCGTAGCCGCAATGCAACTTCGTCTGATTTCGCAAGCTCCAAAATTATAGATTTCGACGAATCGCCGCAGGAACCCAAGCGTGGATACACCTCCAACAAATGCACCCTCCAATCGCGTGTCGTGACCGCATCTCCAGCGAAGGCATGCCCAACACGGATTTCATTCTCTAAATAGTTCAGTAAAAGTGCTTCGATGCGATCCTCCTTGAACCCATGACTCGCAATCGCCTGTGCCGACGCAATCACGACCAGAGGATCCTCGTCTTGAAACCCCGAATCCAATAGCTGGCGAATCTCACGCGTGCGCGAACAATTACTGGGCAATTGCTTTAATGACTCCATCACGGCCACGCGTACTTTCGTGTCGTGGTGAGCATAAGCTTCTCTCAGAATGTCCAGCTGGCTATTTGAAGGGGGCAGGATCTTAACTATGTTGACCAAGCGAATCACAGCAGATTCGCTTTCAAGAAACATTTCAAGTTCAACGCGATTTATCAGGATCGTGTCTTTTTTTTGAGCAATCGGCACAAGCTCGGCAGCGGCGAGGTCTGCAATGGTGATAATGCGGCCCATCACTTGGCCTCTAAGAGCGACTCGCTCATCCGAAAGAAGACCTAGCAATGCATCGATGCGGTCGGCGCTAACCCGCTCACTACAAAGCACTTCAAAGAACTCTAATGAGTCACTCGACAAGTCTTCACGGTACTCGCAGGCAAATCCAGGCTCGATAGCGACCTGAGCCCCTAGTCGCTCGCCACTGCAACAAAATGCCATGAAAGCAGCACTAGCCAACGCAACAGCACGCCTAGTTCGCATGCTTCGAAAGTCCGTGTTCAACTTCCAGCTCCCAATGGGCAATTCGCTTTAAACTGCGAAGATAATCAATCACAGAGGAAACGGCACTTCAGGCCGTGGGGGACACCTAGGCCCCATGTCGTCGCAAATCCCGCTGCAGCTCACGCACACGCCCCATCTGATATAAGCGGCATAAAACTCTTGCGCGCCTGGCAAATGAGATGGATATACATGCTCAGCAGACGCATTATACGCTTCTCTCTCGCGTTCTTTGCACAAATCGCAGTCTCCGAATCCAACCTGAGGAATTGGCGGATTAAATCGAAATGGCCAGGGCCGTTCCTTGCACGCGCAAGCGTCGCCGTCAATCATTTGCTTGACATGGATGGATTCGTGAATGATTACTGATTCGATCTCATTCGCTGCGGCACCATTTAGCTGGCGAGAATCCAGGCAAATATGAGGCCATCCCGTGGGACCCGTGGTGTATGCAGCACCAATCAGCCCGCCTCGACAACCACGGCTGCAAAAGATATTTGCATTGCAATCCAGGGCCTTTTTTAAAGCTGGATGGATCGCTTGTCCACTTCTGTGTCGCTCCCTTAAGCGGTTCAAGACGCCTTGGCAGGTACCGGTGATAACGTGAAGCGTATCGGGTAGCTTTGGAAGCTCAAAATAAGGTGGTTTAGAAGGAGGCGTTGGCACTTCAGGAACATACGCCGAGGGCCGCGGAAAGAAACTATCGATTAAATCGTCATTGCTAATCTCCTGAAGTCCCCAGGGGTCTAGGTAACCTAAAGGTGAATTTGAGACGAAGTTGTAAACACCCCACCGGCTCCCGCGATACCCAATCGGATCCTTGCTCAAGAACCGCCCCGCCACCGGATCGTACATCCGTGCCCGGTAGTGGTAGAGGTG
>SKVE01000869.1 GCA_007129635.1 Planctomycetaceae bacterium | reverse complement strand
TTCTTTTCCCGGTCGACCGTAAAGTAGAATTGGTATATTGTTTCGACCGACAGACCTTTGGGGGAAAAATCCAGGCTTTGGGGATTTTGCATGTACCGTTGAGCCAATCTGGCGATCGGCGGCGGTACCGTGGCGCTCAACAAGAAGGTTTGACGCTCCTTGGGACAACGACGCAGGATCTTTTCGATGTCTGGCCGAAAACCGATATCCAGCATCCGATCCGCCTCGTCCAACACGACCCATTTCAGGTCCGACCATTGCAGCGTCCCGCGACTCATATGGTCCAGAACTCGACCCGGGGTGCCCACGATGATCTGAGCGCCCAGGCGCAGTTTTTCGATCTGGCCCCGGATCGGTTTTCCGCCGTAGATGGCAACACAATGGATCTTGCGGCCATACGACAACTTGACCACTTCGTCTCGCACCTGGACTGCCAGTTCCCGGGTAGGCGTCAAAATCAACGCCTGCGGTCCAGCGACTTTTTTCGGCGACTCCAGACCCTCAAGAATAGGGATAGCAAAAGCAGCCGTTTTGCCCGTGCCCGTGCGTGCTTGGCCCAAGGCGTCGACTCCCGCAAGCGCCACGGGGATCAAGCCGGCCTGGATGGGAGTCGGCGTCAAGTAGTCCGCTTTTCGCAACGCAGCCAACGTGCGTTCTGAGAGGCCGAGGTCTTCAAATGTCTGCGGGGGCGGGGTAGGTAGGTTTTCCGACAAACTCTTTCTGACTCCGAAACGATGACATATCTGAATCGTAGATCTTCGAATCGATAACATAGCATGGGCGGGGAACTCCGTCAACTACGCTGGAAGGGCATATCGCCCAGTTCGTCGTATCAAATGAGCTGGGACGAACTTGCCTTGGTTGTGACTGATCGATTTCGGATTTACAATGTCGCAGACGTCGCCGGTGATGGGCGTTCTTTGGAGGACGTCCCGGAGACGGAGCTGGAGCACTGGACAGAAGGTCGATCACACCCATTATGAGTGAACTTCGTGAAGAATGCGGCATCGCTGCAATCTACCACTTGCCTGGCGAATCGCTCAGCCCGCTGTGCCCCGAGCAGGGCATCGAGCATGTTTCGCGGCTGGTCCCACGCATGCTTTTGGACATTCAAAACCGCGGTCAATTGGCAGCCGGTTTTACAACCTATAATCCCCATCGCGATCAGTTGATCGATACGTACAAGGATGTCGGGTCGGTGACCGAGGTTTTTCGCCTGGCTCACCGCTCCGGCTGTGAATCGCTGATGAAGGAATACGCGGGTCGAGCTGCGATCGGGCATGTGCGCTATGCGACGTGCGGCGAAGAGGATCGCAGTTACGCTCAGCCGTTTGAACGTCATCATCTGCTGAAGTACAAATGGTTCAGTTTTGCGTTCAACGGGCAACTGGCCAATTATCTGAAGCTTCGCGATCACCTGTTGAGCGACAACGATCATCATTTGACTCGCGAGACCGACACCGAGATCATGATGCACGAGATCAGCCGCGAGTTCTCGGGGCCTCGGCGCCCGTCGCTGGGCGAAGCGATGCGGAACCTGAGCCAGCGTTTTGACGGGGCTTACAGCCTGGTGTTCCTGAACGCAGAAGGGGACATGCTGGTCGCGCGGGACCCGCTGGGCATCAAGCCCTTGTGCTACGCCAAGGAAGGGCCGCTGTTCGCGGCAGCCAGCGAGAGCGTGGCGCTGCTGAACCTGGGCTTCCAGCCCGAGAGCATCCATGCCCTACCGCCCGGACATGCGATCACCATCCAGCAAGGTCAGTTTGCGGTCGAGCGTTACTCGAACATCACTCGAAAAGCGCACTGCTTCTTCGAGTGGGTTTATTTCGCCAATGTGGCGAGCACGCTGGATGATCGAGGTGTCTATCTGTCCCGAACCGCGTTGGGCAAGGAACTGGCTCGATTGGAATTGGAGAAAGATTCGGTCCCTCTGGACACGAATACCATCGTCGTCCCGGTACCAGACACCAGCAAAGCGGCCGCCGACGCGATGGCATTCGAGCTGGGCGTCCAATGCATGGAAGGCTTGATTCGCAACCGGTACGCCGGACGAACGTTTATCGAAGGGGGCGAAAGCCGCCAACGCAAGGCGGAAGCGAAGTATACGCCGTTGCGCGAGGTGCTGGCGGGCAAACGCGTGTTGCTGGTCGAGGATTCGATCGTGCGATCGACGACCATGCGCGTGTTGCTGAAACGCATCCGCGAGTTCGGCGGCGCTCGCGAGATCCATGTGCGAGTCGCTTGCCCACCGATCATCGCACCCTGCTTCTACGGCATCGACATGTCGACGATTAAAGAATTGTTCGCACCCGCCTTTCTGAAAGACGGTCCGCTGACCGAAGAGGTCCAGGCAGAGATGGCCAAAGCCCTGGACGCCGATTCGCTTCGCTACCTGCCCGTCGAATCGATCGCTCGGGCGATCGGTCTGGACAGCGACCAGTTGTGCCAGGCATGCATCACGGGAAGATATCCCACACCGGCCGGCCAAGACTTGTACCAACTGGCTCTGGAGAACGATCGCAACGGCCAGTGCTTGCGGCGTACGTATGAAGAGGTACCCTCCGAAGCGCTCGGCTGCCGCAGTTGAATGCCCTTACGGTTCCTTGGCGTGTTGCTCCAGCCAGTCGATGGCCGCCGCCGCGATGCCCTCGTGACCGCCTTCGAAAATGGTGACACGCGACGGGCCTGCGTAACGCCGCAGATGGATGGTGCGTCCCAGCGCCATGTCCACGGCTCGATCCGATGCTTGCGGCTGGTCCAGTCGTCCGTCGGGCCGGCTCAATTGCCGGATCTCGTCGTCGCTCACAGGCGGCTCGCCCACTGCCCTGGCGATCACGTTGAACGCGTCCAGCGTGTGGCGGATGGGGACCGAACCGCGATGACCGTCATGGATCCCAGCCGCCAGATCCAAGGGGACCTGGCCCGTAGCATGCAGATGGGTCAGAGGCGACCGCAAGCGATACTGCTGGTCCACTTCGGGGCTGTCTCCCGGCCGACCTCCACAACTGGCTCGCAGCATGGCGCCGTACCGAGTGTCTGCATGCAGCGCGTACCAGGCCGCCAGATCGCTGATTCCGACCCACGCGCTGGCCGCCGCCCACCGCTGGGGATGACGGCCGACCATCAGCATCGTCATGTGTCCCCCGCCCGATACGCCGGTCAGGTAGATGCGCCGTGAATCCACCGGGTAACGCTGCCGAACCCAATCCACGGCGTCCAGAATGTCCTGCTGGGCTTTGACCGAACCGCAGGCATCGGGGTGCTGATTCGGCCCGCGAAAGTGCGGGAAGAGATAGATCCAGCCTCGCTGCATCGTCAAGCGTTCCAGCGCCAGATTACGCTGCTCGACATCGGCGCTCCACGAGTGCAGCGAGACCAGCAGCGGTACCGGCTGGCCATTGGGATCGAGGTCCTGCGGCAAGATCAAGTAACTTGGCTGCGAGGTGCCGTCGATACTGCTGGTGATGGCGATCCGCATCCGCTGTCCGGCTTCCGCATCGCCAGCCGCCCGGCCGGTTCGAGCTTCGGGCAAGAGGATCAGGCAAAACAACAGCGGCCAGGTGATTCTCAAGCCGTGATGCTTTTGATTACAATCCAACAATGTCAACTCCTGTCCCCCCTCGGTCGATCCCAGGTCGGCGAAAGTCAATCGTTTTTCGAGGAAGTAAGGATGCAAACGC
>SKVE01000487.1 GCA_007129635.1 Planctomycetaceae bacterium | reverse complement strand
GCACGATGCCTTGGCCGCGAGGCGCTTCGGCATTGGTCACTTGGATGCTGCCCGCGTTGATCTCGCCCACATCGTCCGCTTCGCCGATGTACAAATACAACGGGGACGTGACGACCAAGGGAGGATCAAAGCGGAACGTGATCGAGCCGCCTTCGCCCAGGCTGACAAACCCGCCCGTGGCACTTCCCGGCGCCGCCTCGGCATCGAACTCACCGAGTGTCGCGACCTCGTTGTCGACGAACCCGCCCGAGGTTCCGAACAGTTCAAACGCGACCGGACCGACTTGCGTCCCCGCGTTCAAAACGGTTCCGGCCGGCGAGAAATCAAAAACGTCCAAGGCAGGCAGTCCGGGCACCTGTGTGGCGTTGGTCGCCAGGGATGTCGAGAGTTTGACGGCGTCCAGGTCCAGGCCGGTAATGGCCCCGGTACCGCTCAATGGGCCAAATTCGTCCACCAGGTCAAAACTGTTGTCCGTGATCGTCAGCGAACTGATGGGCGTCGTCGTCAACAGGCTCAGGTCGGCATAGTAGACGGTCGTCGCCGGGTTGAAGCCACCCAGTAAACCGGGCAATGCTTTCACCTCGAATTCGATGGGATCGTCACTGATCGCCATCGTACCGACGATCGTGTTATTGATGATCCGGCCGAAGGGGATCGAGCCCGTGGCCTCGACCACCCCATTGGCGCTCGGGTGGCCCGTGTAGCGAATGCCTGCACCATCGCTGACGTTGATGACGTTATTGAAGATGGAAACACCTGACGCTAGATTCGCCGTATTGACCGTCACCAGGTTCCGGACGGGTCCGGGTTGTGGCATCCCATCACGGCCGCGGATGCCCGCATCGATCAGGATCCCGTTTTCCAGCGTATCGCTGATGCGGTTGCTGTGAATGAACATCTGGCCTTGGTCGCGGTGCAGGTTCTGGTCACCCTGACGGCGGTACTGTTCGACGACCAAACCAGGAGTCGTCAGTGGACGTTCAATTCGAATCTCGTAGCGTCCCGTCGTGCGAGCAATTCGCCGATCGCTTCCGGGCTGGCCGGGCGGTACCGAAGGATCGTAGGCACCGTTGCCGAAGGCGCTGACGCCGATGAAGTAAACGCCGTCTTCCGGGGCGACAAAGTTTAGATAGGAATCGTGATGAGGTAACGCTCCAGCGGCAGAAAGCTGCTCGCCCGGCCCCATGTCATCGTCGCTCTCCAAAGGCGTAGGCATGCCGAATTCATCCTCGATCATCACGGGCGATCCGTCGGCGTGGAAGACTCGCAACAGGGTGTCCAGCGGAGAACCGATCACCGATGCTGCCAGGTCGATGGTCAGCGCTTCTCCCCCACGCAGTTCCACCTTGAACAGATCCACATCGGCCGCCAGACCGGGCAGCGCCGGGTCGGGATTGTCCCCGATGAACCCGGTGGCAAAGTAGCCTAAGCGGCCGCCGGGAACGATGCCGGTTTCCACGGCTTCTTCCAGCGTATCATTGCTTTCTGCCACAGCCACATTTCCCGTGGGACCGTTGCCGACAAGACCTGCGACCACGCTGACATCGCCGTATAAGTGCAACCGATGGCTGGTGCTGGCGGTGCCCGTGACCACCCCGTCGGAAGTGGTCACACGCAATTGCAGACGCTGCTGGATCGAATGGTGGTTCAGGACGTCGCGGATGCGTCGAGCCATCGCGACGGCGCTGTCGCTGGGATGGAAGGGGATCGCCACGTGCCCTTGGGCGACCCCATTGGCGGCGGTCAGGTCATCGAACTCGAAGACAATCGTCTCGGTGCCGCGAATGGTGAACGTTTGCCCGTCGGTGAAGACCGAGCCGTCGCCGACCGTCATGCTGATGCCCTCGGCCAGCCGATCATTGATGTCAAAACTGGTGTCTAACGCCAACGTGGTGTCCTCGCCGGCGACGGGTGTCCCGTAGGATGTCGCCTGGCGGATCTCCAACTGGTACCGGCCGCGGTTGATTTCGTTGGCCGGCTGGGCCGTGTTCGCAACGAACAGCCCCGAACCGGTCTCGTCGTCATCGTCATCGTCATCATCCACCGGTTGCACCGTACCGGTCACCATTTCGCCGCGAGCTGCAAAGCCGATGATGATGTCGTCGATGTAGACGCCTTCAAATAGATTATTTCTCATCCCGAGGGCGCCGGGATAGTCGATCGGGTCGTAGACACCCCCGACGCCGGTCGAGGCATCGAAAGCGCCGAACCGGTCGCCAAACAGCCCGCTGCCGGGTATCGCGGTGGCAAGATCCGATGGGCCGGACAGTCCGAACGGTCCGGGATCGCCCACACCGTACCTCAAGATTTGAACCGTTTCATGATGCATCTTGATGGCGTCGACGTTGCCGCTACCCAGCCGATTGGCCAGCGCGGTGCGGATCGCGTCTGCCACATGCAGGCGACTCATCCCGGCATGCACAGCAACGGGCACCACTGGCACCTCTTGTCCGCGGCTATCCTCAGCCGAATCCGAGACGCCCCCTTGGCCCTCGACAAACGATGCGGGCAACCCGGAAGCAACGACCTGACCGGCACCCGGCAAATTCACACGGTTGGCCACCCATTGCGGTCCCGCCGGATCGATCGCCGGCGGTGGCGAATCCAGCATGACTCGATAGATGATCCCAGCCAACTCGCCGGCCGTCTCGGTACCAGCGAACGGAATGGCCACGTGCGGCGTGCCGTTGGTCTGACCGACGACATCATCGTTGTCGAATTCGTAGACTTTTCCGTCCACGGTGATCAAGTCGCCATCGCTGATGGCCGCCCCTGTCGGAGCGATAAGCGTTGGTCCCAGATCCACCTCAAACACCAGGACCGCATCGCGACGCAGCAGTCCGGTGAGCGAATCTTCGACCAGATCGGTCAGCGTAAACTGCTGGCCATCATGCAATTCCCATCCCGGGATAGCGCGCAACTGGTTGCCCGTTGAGTTCAGATCCAATTCCAGATCGCGTCCGCCGGAACTCTTGCCGCCAGCGGTGCTGAAATCGAAGCGGAGCCGCAGGTTGTCCTGGCCGGCGTACGGCGACAGATCGATCCTGGCTTGACGCCATTGCCCCACGTCGAAGGTTTCCGCGCGAGTGAACGGTTGCTCGTTCTCGGTCTGGCCCGTCTGAGGGTTGGTGGCCGGGAACCGATCGAATTCATCGTCATCGTTTCGCGGTCCCAGCACGGAATTATTGGTGCTCAGCAGTTTCCATCGACCATCGTCTCCGGAGATATACACGCGGAACGCGTCGGTCATCGGCAACGATTGCGTGGCGTCTTCGTCGGAATGCTCGGTCTCCAGGAAGTAGTTGTAGTACAATGTGGGCTTGTCGGCCGAAGCGTAGCCCTGCATGCTGAACGGGTTGCTGACCAACGTACCATGCGCCCCGCCGATGAAGTTATAGCTGAACGCCTCGGTCGCGGTGGCGAAACTACCCGTGCCGAACTGAGGCTGCTGCAAGGGACCTTCGTACCCGAAGTACAAACTGGCGTTGCCGTCCACCGCCGCGCGACTGCCATCGAACGATTCGGTGATGCCATGCCCTTCGTCCAGGCCTCGATTGGTCGTGGTGTGCCATAAGTTGGCATCCAAACTGCCAAACGCGAGCCCACGGGCATTGGCGATGCCGGTGTCGACGAACGTCGTGCTGTTGGCAAAGACGGGTTGCGGATTACCGAACGTATCG
>SKVE01000873.1 GCA_007129635.1 Planctomycetaceae bacterium | reverse complement strand
GTGCAACGGTTTCGGAGACGAACGTTCCGCGGCGTCGCTGCGTGTGGGCTGGGCGCAGACGGATATCACTCCACCGCGACCGGCATCGATTGTGGGGTTTCATGGGAAGAGAATATCGACGGGTGTGCGGGATCCGCTGAAGGCGACCGTACTCGCTTTGGAAAGTGTGCGGCCCGACGGGCAGAGCGTCGCCCAGGCGATTCTGATTTCTTGCGACCTGTTGTGGATCCGTCAGGATACGCAGCAAGCGGTGGCGGAAGCCATTGGCGACCGGCTTGAGAACTTTGACCTGGACAAACTGGTCCTGAATGCGACGCATACCCACCAAGGGCCGGCCACAGAATCCGGCGTCTACGGGCCGTGGGATGTGTCTTCGGAAGAACGAGACCGCGGCGTCATGACGGGCGAAGAGTACCGTGCGTTCTTTGCGGAACGCGTGGCCCAGGCGGCCGTCCAGGCGTGGCAGCAGCGCCGCTCGGGCGGTACGAGCTGGGCGCTCGATCAGGCTGTCGTGGGCTTCAACCGAAGATTTGTGTACTCCGACGGCAGTGCCAAAATGTTGGGGGCGGTGAATACGCCCGAGTTCGATTGCATCGAAGGCGTGGAGGACCACGGTTTGGGGCTGCTGTTCTTTTGGAACGAAGACCGCAAACTGACCGGCATCGTCATCAATGTCGCCAGTCCGGCTCAATCGGAGCAGGGAGGGAATCTGATTTCCGCAGACTTTTGGCACGATGTGCGGGAAGAGATCGCTGCGAGGTATGGAGCGGACGTGTTCGTGTTCGCCCAGTGCGGCGCCGCCGGAGACATCTATCCTCAGGGAATGTTTCGTCACCGCGCCGAACTGGCGATGGCCCAGCGGAAGGGCATCACCTGGAGACGGGAGATCGGACGGCGCATCGCGGATGGCGTGGACCGGGTATTCTCCGTAGCCGAAAGCAGCATCGACATGACCCCGATTTTCAAACACGTGGTGGTTCGCGTCGATCTTCCCGAAACGGACCCGGCCCGTCCGCCGTTTTACGCGTGCGATCCGGTGCAACCCGTGGTGCTGCACGTGCTTCGATTGGGCGAGGCCGCCGTCATCACCAATCCCTTCGAGTTGTTCACGGACTACGGCATCCGTATCCAGGCCCGAAGCAAGGCAGTGTTGACACTGGTGGTCCAATTGGCCCGCCATCACAGCGGTTATCTTCCCACGACCCGGGCGGTGGCGGGCGGTGGTTACAGTGCGGACAAGTTCGTGGTGGGGCCAGAGGGAGCAACGATCTTCGTGGAGGAAAGCGTCGCGGCGATCAATGCGATTTGGCCCTGATTCGGCTCGCCCCGCAAAACGCGATACTCATTCCTTTTGCCAACAGGTGACGATTTCACCAGGAGTTTTCGATGTTCAAGCAGAACCGCAATCAAGTGGCAGGATCTGACAAGCGGTATTCACGGCGTCGGTTCTTGGCGTCGACGGGCGCTGCGGCCGGCGCAGCTTGGGCCGCTCCGGCCGTCCTTCCGGCCTCGGCCCTGGGCGCTGACGGGACGGTCGCGCCCAGCAACCGGATCGGTGTCGGCATGATCGGAATGGGAAGGCAGGCAATCGCTCACAACCTGCCGGTATTCGCCAGGGCCGCCGATGCTCAGGTGGTTGCCCTGTGTGATCCCGACCGCTGGCGTCTGGCGTTCTCGAAGGAGAATCCGGCTGCGGTCTCGGTCGCGAAAAGCCGCGGCATCGACCTGGACAGGATGCAGGATTGTTTCCGCACCACGGATTTCCGCGAATTGCTGGACCGTGCGGACGTGGACGCGGTGATGATCACCACACCGGATCACTGGCATGTCCCGATTGCCCTGGCGTCCATCCGGGCCGGCAAGGATGTGGCCTGCGAGAAGCCGATTGGCTTGTGTGTCCAGCATGGGCGGATCTTGGCCGATGCCGCCGCTGCGGCCGGGTGTGTGTTCCGGACTGATAGCGAGTTTCGCTCGATCCCGCTTTGGTACAAAGCGGTCCGCCTGGTACGCGCGGGCAAGATCGGACAATTGAAAACCATCCGTACCGTCGCGCCGTGCTGGAACAAGCCGCTGCCCATGCAGCCCACGATGCCGGTTCCACCGGAGTTGGATTACGAGATGTGGCTTGGTCCCGCACCGCTGGCCCCGTATACCGAACAACGGGTCCATGCTCCGAAGAGCTATGTGGCCGGCTACAATCGGCCCGGGTGGTACGGGAACCGGACCTATTGCGACGGCGGAATCGTCAACTGGGGCTACCATCCGCTGGATATCGTCCAGTGGGGAAACAACTCGGAACTGACCGGTCCGATCGAGGTCGAGGGGACGGGTGAGTTTCCTCCGCTTGACGGGCTTTGGAACGTGATCCTCGGGTTCGATGTGCGGTACCGCTATGCCAATGGTGTCGAACTGGTCTACAAGAACTCAGGCCGTGATGCTTCGACGCCCAATCAGGTCCATGTCCGCTTCGAGGGGACGGAAGGCTGGGTTTGCTGCTGGTACGGCCCGGATCGTCTGGAGGCGGAGCCCGAGTCGCTCCTTTCGGCAGAGGTCAAACCGGAAGATTTTCCCTTCCCGCTGGAGAACGAGCGACGCAACTTCCTGAACTGTATCAAGACGCGCGCACGCACGTTGGCCGACGCCGAGGTCGGACACCGCTCGACCACGGTCGCGCAAATTGCCTACATCGCCTGCCAGGTGGGGCGTCCCTTGAAGTGGGATCCCGATGCGGAACGGTTCCAGAACGACGACGAAGCGAACCAGTTACTGACACTGCCACCCGGACGGACTCCCTGGAGTGTGATGTAGCGAATCAACGGCAGATCCGCTCCGTTTTCTCGAACGATCCAGATGAGTTGCGACGATCCACAGCACGGTTCACTGGCCCGTGCTGTCAGCGGGATTCCCAGATCATTGCCCCGCCGACGAACGGCGCCACCACGATGCGAGCAGCGAACTGGTAACGGCGCGCCACGGCCCGTACGTCCTCGGCAGATCCGTAAAGCAGAATCGACCTCGTACATCTCCGCACCCGTGGCGGCCACATCGTCCAGGATCGCCATGTCGTCGCCGCAAATGTGCAGCATCGCACGCGTCGCCTCGGTCGTCAAAAGTCGTGATCAGCGGCGGAAACAGCCCTCGAAAAACTCTCATCGGCTTCTCCAGATTGGTGCAAACATATCGGAATTTCAAGGGAAACACTCGGTTTCATGCCGCGGCACTTGTGGGGCAAGGCGAGGCGTCTTGCACAGCTATCGACGGGTTTGATGTCATTTCAACTCGAAACGGGAAGAAGTCGGGAGTGGCGTGTTTAATTTGCGTGTGTCAAGACCAGTGTCTTTGATCCCGTTTTGTTCCTACTTCGCGGCGAACGATGGGCCCCGAATCCTCGCCGCTCGCCGGCGAGATCGTTAGGCTCCCTGGCCACGAACGGGGGGATCTGGACCATCTTTGCTGCTCGGCAATGCGATAAGTGGGTGGCACCTATCGGGAATCGATGCGATAAGTGGGTGGCACCTATCGGGAATCGCAGCTATCAGGAATCTTCGCCGCTCGCTGGCGAGATCGTTAGGCTCCCTGGCCACGAACGGGGGGCTCTGGTCTGTCTTTGCTGCTTGGCCAGGCAGCCTGAAAACTCTCGCCCGGCGAGCGGGGAGGATCTTCGTACTTTCTTGGCCAGGCAGCCTGAG
>SKVE01000600.1 GCA_007129635.1 Planctomycetaceae bacterium | reverse complement strand
TTGATAACCGAGAACCGGCGAGGGCAGTTCGTCCAGGTCGCCCAAGAGACGCTGGATCCCCGTATCGACCAACTCGTCGCAGGGACCGTCAGGCTTCGCCGATTGGCCGTACACCAAGCCCGGAACCTGGTCCAGGATACCCATCTGCCGGGCTCGCAAGAAAGCCGCCCGCAGTGGTTCGCGGGACGCCCGCACGGACAAGACGGCTTCCAATAGATGCAACAGCACGTATTCCTCGCCCGTTACGGCGACATCCGCGCCCCACGGATTGTCCGGGTCGCTGCTGAAAACCTGCCACGGTTCATAGATGACTCGGGGACCGCCAACAACGATCAAAGGGCGTCGAGCCGGCTCGATCCGGTTCGCATCCCGGATCAACCGATCGCATTCGGCCGAGTGCAGATGCATGCTGGAAACCAGAAATAGATCGGGAATCCGGCCGTCCAGCCGCATTTGGCTCGCATCGAAATTCCGGTTCCACTGCTGCAGCACGATCCGCGTTTTCGCAAATCCGGAGTCCACCAAGGCCGAACCGATCGCCCGCACACCGGCAGGCACCATCCGCGTATCGGCGTACAGGAACGGCAGGATCCGCGTACGATGGTCGAATGCACAAGCGATCACGGTCGTCAAATCGTGCCGGGACGCCAATCCGCGCAGACGCTGCCGAATGGCGGACATCTCGCCCGAGGCCAACAAAATATCACCAGAAGGTCGGCGAGGAAGTTCCATCGGAGATTTTGCTTTGCGAAAGAAAGTACGGCCATTTTCAAGGATGCAAACCGCTATGTTCCAACACACGGCAGCATCCCATGGCGGACTGTCGCAGAATCAACAAAATGAGTCCAGGCTAATCTACGCTAGCATGCAGAGGGGGGCAGGTCTTGAGGAAGCCCGGCGAAATGCGAGGCGGTGAGGGGCTCTTGCGCAGGTTTTTCGCGGCCTTCCACCCAATCCGCTCTGAAAATACGCAAAGCCGGACACGTGGCCTCATAAAGCCGGTTGGTGCCCACGTGATCGATCAACCCACGCTCCATCAGATCGATCAGTTGCCGGGCTACCCCCGCGCGAATGACGTGAGCGCCCATCAGGATCAGCCGGGCTGCGCTGGCGTGCCGTGCGGCGACCAACCCCGTCTCATTGCGGCGCAACAAGGACAGTGTGCCATCGAAATCGAAAACCGCCGCGCGAAATTCGCCGCATGGATGATCCGGGTTGATGATCTCCGTGGTCCTGCATTCATGTTCCTTGAGTCGTTTTCGAGCACCTTTTCGCACCGTCGCCGTAGCCCAATCGAGGTTCGTCATCGAAATCAAGGTCCACAAGCCACCGTGGCCCATAGCCAGAACGGGGCTCACTTTGTTATAGTTGAGCGGTTCAGGTTCCGGAAAACCGGATGGATGATCGTTTGCCCGACAAGTAGCAGGGAGAAATGAAGCGATGAGCGAAGGCAATGCAATCGTAGGTCAATCAGGCGGTCCGACATCGGTGATCAATGCTTCGCTGGCCGGTGTCGTGGAAACTTCGGTCAAGTCGAAGAAGATCGGTCGCGTCTTTGGCATGCGGTTCGGCATCGAGGGCGTCTTGAATAACTATCTGCTGGATCTGGGGGCAGAAGAAAAGGATACTTTACGCGGCTTGCGCACCACGCCCAGCAGCGCGTTGGGATCCAGTCGCCTGAAGCTGCAAGAAGAACATCTGGGCACGATCCTGAAACGTTTGAAGGCTTACGATGTCCGCTATTTGTTCATGATCGGCGGAAACGACACGATGGATACGATCCATCGCATCGTAGAATACGCTGGCCAGCACGGCTACGAACTGAACGGCATCGGGATCAGCAAAACGGTGGATAACGATCTGTTCGGCGTCGACCATACGCCCGGTTACCCGAGCGCGGCCCGCTATGTGGCGCTCAGCATCCTGCAAGGCGGCCTGCTAGCTCGCGATATGCAAAAGGTCGATCAATTCACGATCTTTCAGACCGTCGGACGCAGTGCGGGCTGGCTGCCCGCAGCGGCGGCCTGTGCCAAACGCTCGCCGGCCGATGCGCCGCACATCATTCTGTTTCCGGAACGACCGTTCGATCGCCAAGCATTCTTCGATGCAGTGGCCAAGTCGCATCAGCGGTACGGTTTCGTGTCGATCGTCTGCGGCGAAGGCATCACCAACGCGGATGGTACCCCGGTCAGCGCATCGGAGACTCGCGATAAATTCGACAATGTCGAATTCGGCGCGATGGGAGGCACCAGCGCAGCGATGATCCTGCACCGATTGATCAGTGACCGATTCGGGTGGCGCGGCGAATTCCAAGTGACCGAATCGCTGCAGATGTGCGCTGCGGACCGAGCCGTCAAGCTGGATATCGACGAGGCGTACGGGTGCGGTCGCCAAGCCGTCCGGTTGGCCGAAAAGGGCGAAAACGGCGTGATGGTGACCATCGAACGAGTCTCGAAGCCAGGCGAGCCGTATCGGAGCACGTTTGGCACGATCCCGTTGAAGGATGTCGCCAACTTCGAACGCCCGATGCCCGATCGCTTCATCTCGCGGGACGGGATGTTCGTGACCAAAGCATTCTTGGATTACGTGGAACCACTGATCGGCGAACTACCGACATACTCGCATTTGACGATCCGACGCGCCAAGCCGTAGATAGTGGAGGGCTGTATGAAATACGCGTTGACAGCGAGCTTGCTTGCTAGTTTATTGGGCAGTTTGGTCGTCACTCTGGAGGGCACCGCATGCACGCGGGTCGTCTACAAAGGCCCTGAGCAAACAGTGCTTACCGGTCGTACGATGGATTTTTCGATCGACATTCCGGCGAATCTGTGGCTTTTTCCGCGAGGCATGAAGCGTAGCGGCCAGGTGGGGCCGAATTCGATCGAATGGACTTCGCGCTACGGCAGTATCGCCGCCAGTTCGTGGGATATCGCCACACCGGATGGCATGAACGAAAAGGGGTTGGTCGCCAATATGCTGTGGCTTGTCAAGTCCGAGTATCCCACCTTTGAAAAGGGCGGCGACCAACAGGGGCTCACGATCGCAGCCTGGGCTCAGTACGTCCTGGATAACTTTGCGACGGTCGCAGAAGCGGTCGAGGATCTGCGAAAAGAAGAGTTTGTGATCGTCACTGATTTCATTCCGGGGACGGATAAATTCACAACCGTGCATCTCTCGCTTTCCGATGCAACCGGCGACAGTGCGATTCTGGAGTACGTCGATGGCCATCTGGTCATTCATCACGACCCCGCTTATCAAGTGATGACCAACGATCCTGTGTTCGAGCAGCAACGGGCGATCCAAGGTTATTGGGATGACATCCCCGGCACCGTTTTTCTTCCTGGGACCAACCGAGCCTCGGACCGCTTCGTACGCGCATCCTACTACATCCAAGCGATTTTGCAGACCAGCGACCCAAAAATCGTCGTGCCCAGTGTGTTCAGTGTGATCAGGAATGTCTCCGTGCCGTACGGGATATCGACCGATAATCAGCCTCACATTTCCAGCACGCGTTGGAGGGTCGTGGCCGATCAAAAACGCCTCGTCTACTACTTTGAAAACGTGCTGACCCCCAATGTTTTATGGGTTGATCTCAAGAAGATTGATTTCTCTGCAGGATCAGCCGTCAGAAAATTGCCGCTGGATGACGGGCAAGTGTATGCCGGCGATGCGTCTGAGCATTTCGAGGAA
>SKVE01000437.1 GCA_007129635.1 Planctomycetaceae bacterium | reverse complement strand
GCGCACGTCCGGTTCTGGGAGGGGCCGGGGGTCAATTGGACACGGATCAAATATTGTGACACCACCAGAGGAAACGGGTGGCCAACAGGGAAAACGAACCGTATCCTAAATCCGAGAGACCCCGGCCTACTCACGCCGAGCGGCGGATCGGCTCGGTCCTGAAGTCAAAGCTCCTTGCCGCCGGCGGGTTACCGCGGTCGTTCGTGGTCCAGCCCGGGGACCGCTGAAAACCCCGCTGACTGCGCCGTCTGGCACGCTATTTCGATCGGCTCTGATCGCTATCGCATCGTCGATTGTCGCGTCGTTTGGGACGCCATCGCCGCTTGTAGCGTAACTCCGCCTAGCGTCGAGTCGCGCGGAATTCCCGAAGCGGAATGACAGAAAAATGTAACGACAGAAAGATGGCCCCTTGCACCCTGGGGCTGTCTTGTTTTTTCTGTCGTTCAATTCTTCTGTCTTCCGAAAGCGAACCGGTGGCGGACGTCCAGGGCTGTTTGGGCTGCTCGCTGGTTCACTTGGTTATCAAGCGTCGCACGGATCTTCTCGGGATGGCCATCCCGGAAATGGCGAAACCCAGTCGTAATGGCGATGGCTGGCCCCGATCGGACGCCGAGACTCGGAAACGACAAGACGCTACTCGCATACAAGCAACTCGTGCTACGAGGGCTGCGGCAGTCGCTCGGATGTGCCACTGCCTTCGCGGGACGATTCGATCCGCGATCGCTCGGGTGCCGGCGGAGGCGCGGGTTGGTCGCCTGCGACTTCTTCAAATATGACCTGTTCACGGACCACGTCGATACAACCGGCCAGCGACAGCAGTTCTTCGGGACGGCGGCCGTCCTGGATCTCTACGGTCAGACGCCGTAAGGTGATGCCCGTCTGGTTTCTCGCCGCGAGCACGCGTCCCCGGCCGCCGGCCATCACGAAACGGCAATCCTCAGCCACCAGCGCGTAATTGCCGGGCGGCACCGACTGGCGACTGGGAATCGACAGGGCGATCCCGGCGATGCTGGGCCTCAGGAATTCACCGTGCTGGACGCGAGTTCCGAAAGGAACAGGGCCTTCGATGCGGTCGTTCAGAAAAGCATGGACTCCGTAGGCGACGCCGTCAAAGACACAATCGCGGACCAAGCCCGGCGGGCGGAGCAGCAGGGCCGTCTTCAATTGAGTTCCGAACCGGCACCGCTGGACTTCGGCGTCCCGCACGGGACGCGGGAAGGCCAACGCGCCGGGCGACAGACCGGGGATCTGCCGGTCCAGCGTCACCCAAACCTCGCGGTACCGGACTCGCCGGACATCCTGCACCACAGCGTAACTCAGGTGCCGCCGCCGGTCCCAATCGAACAGCGAGAGTTCCTGGCCGGGCTGGATCACCACGTCATTGTACGCGATATCGCCGTGCGTCAGCCTAACGTCGCGCCCGCGGACTTCTGCGACATGGTTCGAGGAGATTTTGATATGGATCGAATCGTCCATCAACGCCTCGAATTCGCAGTCGATGACTCGCGGCATCGATGTCAGGCTCTTCAAGTGACAGCCGTCACTGTTGCCGGCGATCAGCCGGTCCGATCCGGGGCGGCGCCGCACGGCGCAACCGTCCAGCGTGATGTCCTCGCTGCCGTGGGCATTGAACGTCATGTTCGGCGCCGCATACGAGACGATCCGTTCCAACCGCACGCCCCAACTGAACGCGATGTTGATACTGGCCACCCCGGTTGCGACAAAGCGTCCTGCATCCGTCCGTTTCACCTGGGCGGGCGGATGCAACATCTTGATCCCCATGAAATCGCCCGGCCGAACGGCGGACAGCCTGCGCGTGACAAGTTCCCTGGAACCGTGGAAACGGGCTTCGAAGATACGGTTCTTCTGGCGGCGAACTTCCTCGAGCCGCAGCCAATCGTGCGTAAAATGCCCCGTCGCCCCGTCCAGAAATACGCAGTCGGACGACTTGAAATCCCGATACTGATCCGCACCGGCCTCGACCGGGTCGGCAAACCCGGCAGCCACGCGAAAGCGAACGGAGCCTTGTTCGGAATCGATGTCCAGCAGTTCCGCTTGGGTGAACGGCAACGGATCAAAGTCCAGCACGAAATCCCGGACGACAAGATCGCGACAGTCGTACACGGCCAGGATTCGATTCGAGGGATGAGCCAGCAGCGTGGCGCCTTGGCCGCAGAGCGTGACGCCCCGCGCGCCTTCGAGCAGCAAGGCTCCATACGCTTCGTCCCGCGGGCCCAACCGGTAGACCCTACCGGGTTCGAACACCACCCGGCTGCCCGGCCCCGCCGCGACCGCCGCCGAGAGCGCCCGTTGGATCGCATCCCGGTCGTCAGCACGCCCGTCGCCTGCCGCTCCGAAATGCGTCACCGCCAGATTCTTCGGATCCGGCTCCGCAGCCGACGCGCTCCCGTGTCGGATGCCCGTCACACCACCAGCCAGCACGATCGCCCCTTGCACCGACGACCTGATCATACTCCGCCGCGTCCATCGGTCTGTCATCATGTCTGCTGGTCACTCCCGGGGTTCATGGTTACCAGAGCCTGGTAGCCTTTGCGGAGGATGGCAAGGTCGGAATCGACGGCCAGCAGGGTGAAGCCTAGCTTTTGGAACGTGCCGGTTTCTTCCGGGTTGCGAACGAGAATGCCGCACTGCTTGCCCGCGTTCGACGCTGCGGCCGCGACCTCGGCAAGGCAGCCTTGGTAGTCGCGCACGGCTTGTTCCGGGTGGGCGTTCAGGTCGAATTGCAAGTCGGCCGGGCCGACGAACAAGACATCGATCCCATCAACTTGCGCAATCGCCCGGGCGTTCTCCACCCCTTCAGCCGTCTCGATTTGAGCCACGATCAGCGGCGGTACAAGGGCCTCGGTGCTTTCATTCGGCCGGAGGCCATAGCCGCAGGCACGAACCGAGCGGGCGACTCCGCGCCGTCCGCGCGGCGGATAGTGTGCCGCGAGCACGCAGACCTCGGCTTGGGCGACGGTGGAGACGTGCGGAACCATGATGCCGTCCGCGTCGCGGTCCAGCACACGCGCGATCAAGTCGGCATGGGGCGCGCCCACACGCACCACCGCGGCGGCGTGCGAGCCCCGGATGGCCTGAAGCTGGCCGAGCAACGCGTCTTCCGTACCACAACCGTGTTCCAGATCGAACAGCAGCCAATCCAACCCGCTCTCGGCCGCCAGTTCGGCGATCACCGGCGAGCCGATGGACAACCACGTGCCGATGTGGACCTTGTTTTCACGTAATCGAATTGATGGTGTCATGGACGTCCAGTTTCTCGATATCTCGGTTTTTCCGCAACCCCTCCAACGCGGCAGCAAGCCTTGCATGGCTGAACGCTTGCAAGTCGGCCCCGACGGCGCCGGTGTCGATCAGGAAGAACCCGTCGTCCCGCTCGAAATAGCCGGCACCTACCCGAATAACCGACTTCACAATCATATTTCGCAACAGATGCAGCCAGAAGCGACGGGTGTGTTCCCGGGGCAACGGACGCACCGAGGCATAGCCCGTGAGCGCCCGAGCCAGCACCGGCCCGTCGTAAAAACAGCCGAGCAGCGAAAGATCGTCCATCGGATCACCGGAGATGGCATCGTCCCAATCGATGTACGCCGCGATTTCCGTTTCGGTACCCAGAATGTTCCACAACGCCAGGTCTTTGTGCACCAGGCTGCATCAACAGCGGCGTCATGACG
>SKVE01000876.1 GCA_007129635.1 Planctomycetaceae bacterium | reverse complement strand
TTGCCCCATGTTCGCGATGTAGAACGCCAGTTCATCAGCGTCGTTGAGCGCCGCGGTTCGCGTCCAGTGGTGCAGGGCAAGCGGTTTGAGGAGGTGAACCTGCTGCTCATCAAACAGGGCGAATCCCCGGAGGAAACGCAGACCGCCCAATCCTTCGCGAACGCTGGCCCTTGCGACACGCTCGATTAACCGCTGTAGTTCGGGCGTTGGCTCCAATTCACAGTACTCGACTGTCGGTATACCACGTGGCACCTTGGTCAGCGTCAGCAGGGCCACGCCTTCCCGCTCGGTCAGAACCGTCGCACCGGAAAGTTGATACGGCGACCGTTGCGCCCAGCGCGAGATCGTGCCACAGAGCAGATCGGTATAGACGCGGCGATCGTCGAGTCCACTCGGTTTCAGCGTGTATAGATTCTTAGAATTCAGCGAACCCGGCGTCGAGCTTGGTTCGAAGATATCGACCGTATCTTCCACCAACCACCGCTCCCATTCCGTCAGATCATAGTAGCGGTAGACCAGTTCGTTCGTGTCGTGGATCGCCCGCCGCCGAGCGGCATCGCGTCTTTCGGGGTTGATGCCCGCAGCAGTCATCTCCGCCTTGGCCTGTCTCAAACGAGCCGCGATGTTCTGCACAAGACCGCGGCTGACGACCGCATCTTTCGTTTTTTCCGGTAGCGGAAACGGCAACTGAAGCAGTTCTTCGAGATGCACTTTGTCCCGTTCCACGCCCCAGTTCGCCGACGTATGAAACAGGTAATACGTCGCCAACGGCGAGTTCAGCACGGCGGTCAGCAATAACAACAAGTCGGCATCGTTCGTGGGCCCGCTGATCGATTGCAGAGAATGCTGAAACAGTACGTCGAAGTCACAGAAGGCGAAGCGGGAGCAGCCTTGGTTCACGAGGACCATTGGTCCAGAAAACACTTGTTTGTCGGGCAGGCGATGTAGTTTGCTAGGCTCCGATCCAATCTCACGACAGTGATCTTCAAGGACGAACACTCCCCAAATCTTCTTACACGCATCCAAGAACCTCGCGTTGTCATTCCACCAACGACGTTTCGGTTCGCCATACTTCTTGGGGTCCGCGTCGTAGCTCGCCTTGCGCCATGGCTTGAATCCCTGCCCCTTCACCCACCTCTTGCTTTCACTCGGTTCGCCTGCCAATTCTCCCAACGTCGGCATTCGCTGCAGCCGTTCGATCAGCCGGCTGTCGCGGCCCGTACCCCAGAACGGCACTTTCCAGAACATGAACGCCCGGTCGTCGGCGGCCGCGGTCAGCAGGTCGGCCAGCGGCAACAGCTTTCGATCGTCGGCGGAGACCACGATGGATGCCTGACGCGGGTCAACCCGCTCGACCTTGGGCGTGTAATAGGCAATCTCCGCCGTTGGTACGTCCGGCTTGCCCGGACTGGCCTTCATAACGACGGCCGGGCAAATCGCGTCTTCAAACAGGATTTTGCGAAAGTCCGCCAATTGCCAGACTTCATCCACTCGAAACTGTTGAAACCAGGCGGCCTGGAATTTGTCGGACTGGTTGCTCAGCAGCATGCGCGACGGCAGCAGCAGACAGATACTGCCGGTTTTGTTCACGTGCAATGGTGTTTTCCAGAGAAACGCCGTCGCTGATTGCTTGGCAGGCAAAAGCGTTTGATCGCGTTCGGATGTCTTCCGTGAGATTTCCGCCAGACTCGGGTTGCTTTGCGCGTCGAACAACCAATGCCGCATCGCCGCGTCGACTTCCTGGTTGCGGCCGGTCCAGGGCGGGTTACCGATCACGAGATCGAATCGTCCCAGAGCGTCCGCGTCAATGTCGAAGAAGTTGGCTTCCAGAACGCATGAGGCGTCCGCTGCCGGGACCGTCCGGACGTGTAGCGGCGGCAGGACTTTGCCTTCCTCCGGCGCAAGAGATTCCTTCAAGTCCCAGATGTCATTCGGTTCCAACTGGTCTAGGAACGCCAGGTACAGGCTGAAGCAGGCGATCAGGCAGGCCGTGCCGTCCACATCCACGCCGCACAGGTTTTCCCGGAGGATGTTCCGCAGCGATCTGGCTCGTGTCAGGTTCCGCGCCTTTGGGTTCCGCCATCGCCATTCGGCCGCGATACGTTGGAACAGCAGCACTAGGAACACTCCCGACCCACACGTCGGGTCCAGAAAGCGTTTGTCGAGCAGCGTGTCCCAATCACGGGTCGCGATGTCCACGACCAACTCGGCCAATCTCGGCGGCGTATAATAGATGCCGGTTCTTCGCTGCCGGCCTGTGTTTCCCTCAGTGGTGTCTTTCTGTTCCGCCCCGGCCACGAACCGTTCGTAGATCGCGCTAATCAATTCGATCGGAATGTACTTGAATTCGTACAGATCCAAGCCGGGCAGTACGGACTGGCCAGACTTCAAATCCGTCCCGGCCAGGAACTGGCGGAGGATCGAGATGTGGTCCGAAGTGAAAAGCCGCTGCTGGCCGGCGAATTCGCTGCCGAACAAGCTGCCGTTAAAGTCTTCGTCCAGCAAGCGGAACAGGCGGAATAGTGCCTGTACGGCTTTGGTGTTGGAGTCAATTTGCTTGAGCACGCCGCGCAGGTTTGCGGCTGGCGGTATGTTGACCGCCGCGAGTTGCTGCTCGCCGATGACGCCCCGTTCCACTAAGTAACACGCCAAGAGGCAACGGCCCAGAAAGGCATGGACGGTCTTCTCGTCGAGTGCTCTGGAATTGCCGTCCACGCTCAGCATCTGGTCGCGGGCCGCCGTCAACTGATCGAGCAGATACTGATCGACGGCCGCTTCAGCGCGGAAGCTCTTGGAAAAGTCGCGATAGAATTGGCCCGTTTGCACGCGGAGCAGAAACTGCCGCAATTCCAACACCAATACGGCCGTCTCAAGGCGGACGACCAACCGATCGTCACCCGAAACTTGGGCTTCGTCGCCACCCTCGACGGCGATCGGCTGCGGCCGAGGCTTGGCCAACGCCGAATACACGCGGGTGTTGATCGGATCTTCGACCACCAACATCGTTGCCGTACCGAGATTCCACAAATGCTTTTGCCACTCGGCTTCCAGCTCAGGGTCAGCCCGAGCAACACTGCGGAAAAAGACGGCCGGCCGCCCCTCGATGCAGAATACCGCCGATGGTTTGAAGGCAGTCCACGCCCGCTGAATCTGATGTTGGTACGGCCGGGTTTCGCGTGCCCCCTGCCATGCACTCCGCGTCGCGTAAAAGCCGGGAAAGTCTGGGAAGTCCATGCTTCGCTCGAGAATGGGTCAAAGGAAATGTTTCTTTCCTGCTCGAATGACCCTAAACCTGAAGCATCGCCGAGTCAAGTGGCCAGCGGGGCGGCGTGGCGACGGCATTCCGCTTTGACATTGGTGCTTGTCGAGCATTCGTTGACAGGCTATTCGCGACGCCCAGGTCACCGCTGCCCGGGCCGTCAACCGGGATACGAAGAAGATATTGACCCGCAGTTTCTGGAACAGCCTGCTCCAGACGTAGTTAACATAGGGGGTTCCTTCAATTTCTGGCATGGCCTGTGTCGGAAGACGAATGCCTTCGCCAGCTTGTCGCGGCCATTCCCTGGGGCCACCATATCGAACTGCTCAAGAAAATCACGTTCCGTGGGTTGAAACCGACGGCTACGATCACGGGGTCGCTGCGCGACGAGTTCCCGCGCCAATTTGCACGGGGACTTGGCCTTGCAGGGAGAGGTTGTCGGCTTTCAGGTGGGCGTGGATGATTCCTTGCTGGGCAGCTTGTCCGTCGGCGGTGAGGGTGACCAACTGGATGATCCGTTCGCCCGGTTCGATCCGAACGTCGAATTCGGCGGGTTCCAAGCGGATACCGGCTTCGGTTGCCAGGCGGACGTTACCGTGGATCTCGCGGTCCTGGGGCGCCGACACCACCACTTGCAATACGGGGTGGTCACGGCCTTCGATCAGACAGGTCAGGTTCAGGTTCGGCGATCGCAACTCGGGGTTGTACGACAGGGTGGGATCCTGGGTGTAGCCCATCGAGTTCATGGTGGTCACCTGGCGATAGACGGGATCCTGCATCAAGCACACGCGCCGGTCCATCGCGGGGATCGGTGTGGTGTAGATCCTCAACTCACCCGCCACCGACACGATGATCTCCTCGCGCCAGTCGCCCAGCACATCGGCTTTCAGGATCACTCGCCCGGTAATCCCTTCGGCCAGCGTGGTTCCTCGGTAGTCGGTGATTCGGCTGCCGCGCAGGATCTCCTTTTGCAGATCGGCGTCCCAGTAGACGGTGCGGATATCGAAGCTCCAGGGACAATCTTCTCCGCTGCGCAGCAGCGTCCCGTCCGCAGCCAGCAGCCAGCGATTCTCCGTCAGTTGGTGGCCGTCGGCGTCGGCGCCGTAAACCTCGGAGCCGGGTCGCGTCGGGTCGATGTTCGCGCCCATGCCTTTGCCGTGGACATGGCGAGTGGGTGGGTCCAGCGCCCAGAGCGTCCGGCCGGTGCGGGCATCGACGACGTTCAACCCGCCGCCGGCGGGTTGCCGGGTTTCCATCACGTAGGCGATCTCCATGCCGGGGTTGCCGGGGCAGATGTCGGTCAGATAGAAGGCGTCGGGATGGCCTCGTCCCGTGCTCCACAGGGGGATGCCGTTGTCGTCCAGCACCGCGCTGCCCAGCAGCACTTCGTCGCGGCCGTCTCCGTCGATGTCGGCGCACTGGGTGAAGTGGGCGCCTTGTCCCCAATACATACCCCCGTAGATTTCGTTATCGTACTCCCACAGCCGCTCCAATTGCCCGTCGCGCAGTTGGTAGGCATGGACCAGCATCCGGCCGTAGGTGCCGCGCAGTGTCAAGAGACAAGGCGTCTTACCGTCCAGATAGGCCACCGCCATCTGGTTGCGGCTGGCCAGGTTATACGATTCGAACGCATCGCGGTCCGGCCAGGGCGCGCGGGCGATTTCCTGGCCGGTCATCCCGTCCCAGACCACCACGTACTCGGGGCCGCTGGTCACCTTGCCCTCTTCGTCGCGCGGGTCGCCTTCGCCGATCTTGGCGGCGACCTCGGCTCGCCCGTTGCCGTTAAGGTCGGCGACGATAAACGGCGAATACCACATCCCTCGTTCGATGGCCCATCCCAGATCGTGGGACCATAGCAGCGTGCCGTCGCTCAGATAGGCTTCGATCTTGTACGTATCAGGCGATTTCTGCCAGTACACGTGCCAGGGGTCGATGTTCTGGTGCGGTTGCTTGATCACGTAATCGTAGACCCCGTCGCCGTTCAGATCGGCGATGCCCACTTTCTGGAACAGGGTGGCTTCGTCTTGCAACGGGATGCGGACATAGGGCGTCCCGTCGCCCGCGTCGCCCGCGTCGCCCGTTTCTGCCCAGACGGCATCGCCGGAAACCCCCGAGTGCCCGGAAGCAGGCCGGATCGTATAGGTCGGCCGCGGATCTGTTCGCGTGACGGACGTATCCAGAAAATCGGTGGTTTGAAGCACCGGTTGATCGTTGACTTTCACGGCCGGTCGGTCGCCCTCGCGGCGATACACGTCAAACGCGATGGACTCAGGATCCTCGGCCAACAGTCGCCAGCTCAAATAGACGCCATCGTCGGTCCTCATGGCCACAGCACCGCGTCCCAGCGTTTCACGGACTCGCTCGTTCGCCCAGCCTTGGACGGGAGGCCGTTGAGGGAATTCGATCTTTTCCAAGCGCAACGACACGTCGTCGACCGTGACATCCGTCTCGCCGCGGCCGGTCAAGCGGACTCGAACTTCGTCCACCGCTTCCGGTACGCGGAGGAAACCTTTGGCTTCGATCCACTGGCCGGTCATGGAGGCTCGGCCGCGGCCCAGTTGCCAGGAAAACAGCTTGCCGTCTTGGTATCCGACCACATCGATCGAAACCGACTGGCCTCCGGCGGGCCCTCGCACCCATGCTCGCACGCACAATTCGTCCCCGGGTTGGACGGGCAGCCGAGTTGCATTGGTCCAGGCCCAATCGGCCTGGCCATCGTACTCGATCCGCACGGCAGCATCGCCGCTGTGGACCGGATCGCTGACCACCGTCACCCGGCCGCCGCCATCGCGCGACCACCAGGTCCAATCCGCTGCCGAGCCGTCGGATGTGGTTTCTTCGAACCCCGGATTGGCGATGCCTTCGTCGATCGTGCGGTGTTGCCCATGGACGGGCGGTCCCCACCCTGCGACGGTCCACGTCGTCAGCAGCATCACGGCAGCGCGGCGAAGCAGAGAACCGTCGAGGCATGACTGACTGACCGCCTCGGCTGAATCTCGGTCGACGATCGAAAGATCGGGAACAGACACCTTGGTGAGGCATACGTTGCGCATGGTGTGTCTCCATCGGTGGGAAAGGTCGATGCCGTTTTGGATCCGCGAGTTTCTGGGGCAATGCGAATGCGATCAGGCGTACATCAGCCTTCCACGAGGTTGCGGGACCGAACGACCGAGATCTCGCGCCGTCTCGATCCATTCTTCGATGACGAGTTCCGCATTGGCCACTGCCTCCTGGTACGTTGTACCGTCTGCCGCGCAGCCTGGCAATTCCGGCACTTCGGCGATGAATGCCTGGTCCTCTTCGCTCCAGTACAACACGATTTCGTATCGAATGTTAGTCGGCATATTAGCCCTCTGAGCGTCTGCCGTGCCTCGCAGCACACGGTCCCATGTCCTTTCGACTCGAATCGCTGTAACGTACCAGTCCAAGAGTGTTTAAGTCAACTACGACAACTCACGATTACCGATTGGTCGCGCGCCACACATCACGCCGTTTGAGCAGCACCCAATTCGGCAACTTTTCGCGAACCTGCACGATGGTCGTAGCACTCGCGGCCTTGGATTTGGTACCATGTCAGCCTTCGTATCATGTCGCCCACAAAGGAGGATAGCGGGCCGATGCAATTGGAGCGGATCGTTTCGGGAGGACAGACCGGGGTGGACCGGGGCGCTTTGGACGCGGCAATCACGCTGGGTATCCCCCACGGAGGGTGGTGCCCCCTTGGTCGTCTCGCCGAAGATGGTACGATCCCCACGAAATACAAATTGCACGAGACTACTTCGCCCGAGTATCCGGTCCGTACCGAGCAGAATGTGATCGATTCGGACGGGACGTTGATCCTGTACCGCCACCGCTTGTTCGGTGGCACCTACTTGACTCGTCGGCTGTGCAGGAAGCATCGACGGCCGGTGATCTCGGTCGACTTGAATGCGGACGATGACCAGGACGTTCAGCGTGTGCGGCAGTGGCTACAAGGCTATGAGATCCGCGTGCTGAATCTGGCGGGTCCGCGCGAGAGTTCTTCACCGGGGATCGCGCGGGAGACGAAGCAGTTTTTATGCCGTCTTTTGGCAAATGCGGACGAGGCGAGCTGATCGAGCATCGCAGCCGCAACGATTATTGGGAGGAAGGTACACAAACATGATCACAGTGGGGATTCTTGGGGCGACGGGCTATACGGCCTACGAATTGATCAAGATTTTGTTGCGTCATCCCGAGGTGAAGATCACGACTCTGACCAGTCGCCAGAGCGGGCGGCCAGCGGTTTCCAGCATCCACCCTTCGCTGACCGGACGCCTGGATCTGCCGCTGGAAGATCTGGAGCCGGACCAGATCGCCGAGCGTTGCGAGTGCGTCTTCAGTTGCCTGCCGCATGCGGCTTCGGCGACGGTCGTCAAGGCGCTGGCCGACGCGGGCCGTCGAGTCGTGGATTTCAGCGCGGATTATCGGCTGCACGATGCGCGGGTTTACGCAGACTGGTATGGCGAAACCCACGTCGATCCCGATCGTTTAGGTCAAGTGCCGTACGGATTGCCCGAACTATTTGCCGACCAGATTCGCGGGCCGCAGATCGTCGCCAATCCCGGCTGTTATCCCACATCCGCCATCCTGGCGCTGGCTCCGTTGCTGCAGGCGGGGCTGATCCGTACCGAGGGGATCATCCTGGATTCCAAAAGTGGCGTGACCGGGGCTGGGCGAACCCCGAAATTGGCCACCTTGTATCCCGAATGCAATGAGTCGTTGGCCGCTTACAATGTGGGTAAGCACCGGCACACGCCGGAGATCGACCAGGTGCTAAGCTGGTTTGCGCCGGAACCGATCGAGGTGATTTTTACGCCGCATCTGGTTCCCATGGATCGCGGGATCCTGACGACGGCCTATGCTTTGCCTGCGGGCAAGGCGACCGAATCCGAACTGGTCGCCGCGCTGCGCAACTTTTACTCGGACAAGCCTTTCGTCCAGGTCGTCGAGGGGTTGCCCGGCACCAAGCACGTCAGCGGCACCAACTTTTGCCACCTGGCGGTGCGATGTGTCCGAGGTCGCGTGCTGGTGATCAGTTGTATCGACAACCTGATGAAGGGCGCATCCAGCGCGGCGGTCCAGAATTTCAACTGGATGGTTGGTCTGCCGGAAACCACGGCCTTGTTACCCTGATCTGCCTTGAACTTCGGGAGCATCTTCACGTGTCGATCGTCGTCCCAGCCGGATTTCGTTTCGCGGGCGTCTCTTGCGGTATCAAGCAGGATCCGACTCGCGAGGATCTGACTCTGATCGTCACCGACGGACCGGCGGTGGGCGTGGGGGTCTACACACAGAATCTGGTCTACGCGGCACCGGTCGCCATCGATCGTCAACGGACGCCATCGGCGGACATCCGCGTGGTGGTGGCCAATTCCGGGAATGCCAACGCGTGCACTGGTGCGCGTGGCATCCGGGATGCGGAAGCCATGGCGCAGATGGCCGCCGAAGCATGCGGAGCCCAACCGCACCAGGCGCTGGTGATGTCCACGGGGATCATCGGCCAATTCCTGCCGATGGAGCGTATCTCGGCCGGAATCCGAGACGCAGCGGTAGTCCTGGGCAGCGATCAGGCCTCGTTCGAAAATGCCGCGCGAGGGATCTTGACCACGGACCGCGGTATGAAGGTTGCCGGGCGGGTGCTAACGCTTGGGGATCATACGATCCATCTGGCGGGGATGGCCAAGGGGGCTGGCATGATCGGGCCTCGGATGGCCACGATGCTGGCCGTGATCCTGACCGATGCCCCGTTGGACGTGGCCGATGCGCAGCACAGTCTTTCGGCAGCGGTGGCGGACAGCTTCAACTGCATCAGTGTCGAGGGGCACATGAGCACCAACGACACGGTGCTGTTGCTGGCCAGCGGGGCCGCAGGTGGTCCGCCGCTGACCGACTCGTCACTGCAGTTGTTCCAGGCATCGCTACGGGAAGTCTGCATCGAATTAGCCAAGATGATCCCCGATGATGGCGAAGGCGCCTCGCATCGGATCGCGATCGAAGTCTGCGGCGCAGCGACTCGGGACGACGCGCATCGCATCGCGCGTACCATCGCCGACAGCGCGCTGGTCAAAACGGCGATCGCCGGTGGCGATCCCAACTGGGGCCGCATCGTTTCGGCTGCGGGCTACGCGGGGGTGGCATTCGATCCGGATCGGTTGAGCCTGTCGATCAATGGCACTCGACTGTACCAGTTCGGCCAGCCCGTGGAATTCGATGTGTCGGCGACCAGCCGATCGATCCGCGAGAATCGCGAGACGCATCTGTTGCTGGATCTGCAGCAGGGTCCCGCTTCGCTCACGTTCTGGACCAGCGACCTGACGGTCGATTACGTCCGGTTCAATGCGGACTATCACACGTAGATTCTCTGTTCTACTAAGCACCGTTCGAGAAATAACTGTCCAACGTCCCTCGCCCCTCGTGGGAGAGGGCAGGCACGTGATCCGCAAGAATTTATTCTTCGCCCCCGGCCGCAAGTCCATCAGCGACGCTAGGGGCGTTCAACGCAACGGACAACATCTAGCAGGAAAACACAAGGTTCTTCGAGCCAGAGCAATTCGACTTCCGTCTGCAGTCACGCTCGCCAGCCATCGACATCGGCGCCCACGAGCGGCCTGATGGATGTGCGGATTGCGGGCACGCGGCGATAGGTCCACGCTCCCGTTTCGATGGTGACCGCGATGCTGCTTCCCATCCAAGGAAACATCCCATGACTCGATACCGCCGTTCGTTCCTTGGGTTGCTGTGCGCACAGGTTACCTCAAGACGGCAATGCCCCGTGGCGTTCCCGTGGGTTGTCCTGTCGGTTTTCGAGCATTTGCCAGCAGCGCAGTTGCATTCGAGGAAGATGAAAGGGCCCCTTCCACATGGTGCCCTTTGCCGAACTCGAGATGCGGCCGTCGCGGTGCAGGTAGCCGTACCACTCGCCGTACTCGGGGTCCGGGAAGTGACGGTAGGTCCAATCGTGGATCGCGGTATGCCACTGAGCGTAGCGCGGCTTGCCGGTCATGCAGTACGCCAGCAGCGTGGCCAGGATGGTTTCGTTCTGCGGCCACCAGAACTTCATGTCGTGCCAGTATTCCTGGACGGGAAACCCGCGAACATCGCGAAAGTACAGGATGCCTCCATATTCCGGATCCCACCCCCAACGCCACATCCAGTCCAGCATGCGCGTGCCCAGTTCGGTCAGGCGATCGTCGCCGCCGCGATAGCGGGATTCCTGCAGGATGAACCACGCGCCCTCGATGGCATGCCCCGGGTTCAACGTGCGGCCATCATAGTGATCGATCAACTCTCCCTCGGGACCCGACAGTTCCAACACGGCTTGATAGGTCTCGTTCAGATGATAACGACGGATTTGATCGATGCTCCATTCGATCCACTCCTCCGCTTGGCTGCTGCCGAGCGTCTCGCGCAACACCTGAGCGGTGTTCAACAGGATCATCGGCACGCCAAAACTTCGGGCAGCACGCGTCTGAGGGTCGACTTTCGGTGCCAACGCACCTGGGGTTGTCAGCAACCGAGTCGTTTCCTGGAACAGCCGTTCGGCTCGCCGCGCCAACGTTTGGTCCTCTGCCGCCTGGGCGTAAGCGGCCAAGGCCATCACGGTGAACATCTCAGAAAACACATACCGGCGTTTCCGTAGCGGGCGGCCTTCACGAGTCACTTGAAAGAACATCCTGCCATCGCGGTCGAAACCGTGTTTCAGCAGGAAGTCGATGCCGCTGCGAGCGACTTGCAACCACGACGGCCGCGTTTCGACCTGCATATACAAAGTCGATAACAACCAGGCAAACCGTCCCTGAATCCAGATCGCCTTGTCCGTATCGATCACCTGGCCCTGTCGATCCAAGGCCGAAAAGTAACCACCCCACCGATCGTCGACGGCGTGTCGAAGCCAGAACGGCAGCGTGTCTTCCAGCAACCCATCGCGGTAGACGGTGATCAACTGCTGAATCCGTGGTGGGTCGATTCGCGAGGCAGTCGGCCCGCCAATGTCTGGGCAGTCATCCGCCATGAATCTGGTCCTGGTTCCGCCGACTTAGGAACGCGTACCGGCCTTGTCCAAGGGCAGGGTCACGGAGACCACGCAGCCTTTGCTCGGAGAACTGCGAACCACAGCCCTTCCGCCCATCAATCGAGCCCGTTGGCGAATGCCAGCCAAACCAAATCGAGTGGCACTGACGTCTTGCGGAGAAAACCCGACGCCCCAGTCCCGAACGATCAGTCGCACGCCCCGGTCGTCTTGGCTCAGCTTCACGGCTGCTCGCGGCGATCGACTGTGCTGCCAGACGTTGTTCACACACTCCTGTGCGATCCGATACAAGGTCGTCTCTGCCTGCTCCGACAGCCGTGGTCCGCGTATCTTGGACTGGAATTGAATCTGGATCTTCTTGGCTGTCATCGTTCGATCGATGAACGACTGAATGGCCCCCACCAGCCCGAACCGATCCAGGTCCGGAGGTCGAACACCATCGATTAAGCGACGCGCTTCATTGATCCCATCCCGTAACATCTGCATGACATTCTGCAATTGATCGTCCACGTCGGGGCTGCCGTTACGGATCCCACGCCGGACCGCTTCCAGGTGCATCAGAGCTCCCGTCATGTCCTGGATGACACCATCGTGGATATCACACGCGATCAATTCGCGGTCGCGGTCGGCCAGAGTCAGCAATTGCTGAAGGGTTTCTTCCTGCTGCTCTCGGCGCTTTGTTTCCCGCCTCTCTTCCGTAACATCCGCCAAAATCGTCACGAGACATTCCACACCGTGGCAAACCGAGCGCTGCTGCCAAAGCGAAAGCCATAGCTCCTGACCGTCTTGGCGTCTTCCCTCGACGGTCAATCCCCGAACGCGAAGTTCCTTTTGCGCCATTTGCTCCAATCGCTTGCGGCACGTCAGTTTCGGAATCAAACAGGACCAGTTGCGTCCGATCAGACGATCGCGTTTGTAACCGAACGCTTCTTCGACGGCCGCATTGGCGAACAGCACCTTGCCTTCCCCAACTCGCGTGATCAACAGCGGAATGGGCAGGACTTCGGCAACCTTCAGCCCAAGTTGCTCGTCGGCTTGCAGCATCTGCCCGATCGCCGTCAACTGCGATTCGACATTACAAGCGGATGCCGTAGACACACGCATTGCGTCATTCTGAATGTCCTGAGTCAATTCGTTCGAAGCCATGGGAACTCCCTATTCTTGTCAGAACTTGATCCATCCAGCGAGTGCCTGCTTCTAGAACCTATTCTACTATAAATTCGTGGGGGAATCTATTTAGATTATTGGTGTTTGCCGAATCTTCTGCAATCCCCCTTTTGATCGAATATTCTGGCGAATTCGCGTTGCCGCTTGATTCGTGCCCCTGATCTTTTCCGATTCATCTTGACTTCGTGGGCGAAACGGTACACGTTATCCATTAACGAAGATCGGCGGAAGAGGGCGGAGATCCTTATTTGGGTAGCGATCCACCGCGCGGTACACACCTTGCCCGAAGACGAACCTCCCCCCCAACTTAGCGTCACCGGCCAGCCGTGGCGACCGCGACACGGATGGTTTGCCGTTACCTGGGATTCCCATTTTTAGGAGCTGACACGGATGTTTCAATCGGTTTTTTGCGTTGTGATCTTGATCTCAGGGCAGTTGGCCTTCCAGACGGAGCCCCCGACCGACACGCTCCAGTCGCCCCGTTTCTTCGACAGTTCGGAGCAACCGGCCACATCGCTGCAGGCCCCGGCGCGGGTTGCCGAGCCCGAACCGATCGAATTTCCGCGATCGGAGGACGCGGCACCGCTAGCCGTGGTCGGTTTCGAAATCACTCAATCGCCAGAGACGCTGATTCGTGGGGTGTTGGCCGGTGTCGGCGAGCGTACGCTGGATGGTCAGGCGGTCACGCTTGCCGAAGTCCTCTCGGCCGTCGTTGGTAGCGATCAGCGATTGCGAGCGACGCAGGCGTACTGGCGACTGGCTCGACAAGTGGCCGCCTATCGGTTTTGCGTGGAAGAAGCCAATTATTTGGACGACTTGGCTGCGCCACAGGCAGGTTATCAGCGAGCCATCTTAACGTCGGCCCAGGCTTCCGCCCGCGCCGACGAAG
>SKVE01000629.1 GCA_007129635.1 Planctomycetaceae bacterium | reverse complement strand
GTTGTGGATCACCACCGGCATGGGCGCGGTATGGTAGGAGATGTTGGGGAACAACCGGCCGGTATTTTCGTCCTCGGCTACGGTCCAGGTGCCGCCGCCGTCGTCGGAGCGGCGGATGACGCAGTGCCCGTGGCGGTGCCCCGCGCTGGTGCCCATCATGTACACAGCATCCTGATGGTGGAAGATATTCGCCCAGAACAGCCCGTCGACCCGCGCCAGGTGCTCCCACGACCGGCCGCGGTCGGTCGAGCGGTACACGTGGGTGACGGCGCTGGTGCGTTCGGTGCTTTTGGGGCCGAACTCGTCGTGCTTGGCCAGGTAGGCTCCGTCGGGCAGCACCAGAATGCCGGCCGACCCGATGTAGATGCCCGACGCCTGCGGCGAGTGGGCCACCACCACGCCGGGCACTCGGCTGTGGTCGGGCGCGGGTTCGGCCATTGCGGCGCCGGCGAGTGCAAAAGACACGGCCACCGAACAGGCGACGGCCAACGTGACGGGGAGGATGCGTTTCATAGATTCTCTCCTGAGCATCGAGGGTAGTAAACGATCAGCCAAGACATTCCCGCAGATTCAGGGAAGCTCCCCAAGCACGAGGTTCTCAGGGTCGACGACCGCGTGCTTGATTCGCTGCCGGCGTCAGGTGTCAGTGATATGCACCAGCCCGTCGGCGGCCTGAACAACGGCAGGATAGCTATACTCGCCCGGCTGGTCTTCCAGTACAAGAGCGGCCTGCCAGGTCTCCCCGTCGCTGGAGACAGCCACGTTCAACGGCGAACGGCCCCGCTCCGTATGGTTGTACACGATCAGGTGCCGGCCGTCGGCCACCTCGACCGGCTCCGACCACTGCCCGCCGGCGTGCCGCGAAACCCAGATTCCCACGTCGGCGTGTTTCTCGTGCGTGCCGCCGAACCAGGCCGCCACCAATCCGTGCGGCGTTTCTGCGATGGTCGAGGCGTGGTAGCTTGGAAAAGGCGCCGTTTCATAGAGGAACCCGGAACGGACCAGCCCCGGCGGGTCGGCCGCGGCCGGTTGCCCGGCATGCAGAAGGCCGATTGCCAAAGCCAGCAGGGAAGTGAAGTGTCGCTTCATGGTTTTGTCTCCTCGGGAATGTGAAATGTCAGGATGCGCATCTTTACTGGAGTTCACGCTTCAGCATACGACGTGCCATCTTATCCACGATTCAACGCACGCGAAAGCGTGACCTCCAGCAACGCGCTGCCGTGCGAGCTATTGCCCGCCCGGGTCCCAAATCGTCGCGGCGATGTACCGGTAGCGGGGCAGGTCTTTTCGTAGGGTGTGGTTCCAGTAGTAGGTGATCACCAGCTTGCCGTCCGGGCGGCGGACCATGCGGGGATAGCCGACGTCGGTGTTCGCCCCTTCATCACCGCGCAGCACGATCTCGTCGCCCCACGACTGCCCCTCGTCCGTGCTAAGACGCACACACACGCTCGAACCCTCGCCGCCGCCGCGCCGGTACACGTATGCCAGCACGAGGCGGCTGTCGGGCAGTTGCAACAGGTCAAGCGGCGAGTTCAGGTTATCGGAAACGGGATCGTCCAGCCGCTTCCAGGTGCCCGCGTCGTCGGCCGAAACGTAACTGGTCAGCCAGACGCGGTCGCGCTCCCGGTGCCGGATGACCGTCAGCCACTTCTGGGACGAAAGACGCAGCATGGCCGGCATCGCGTGCGCGCCCTCGACGATGTAGTCGGTGCGGTTGGTGATGCCGGCGGGGTCGAGTTCGGGGAACTTCCACGGGCCGGCCCACGACTTGCCACGGTCGTGCGTATAGTAGAAGTGCGCGGGCCCCCGCTGGTTGGTTTCGCGTTGGAACAACAGTGCGAAGTCAGGATGGGAGAAGTCGATCGGCTCGGTCAGGTCCTTCGGCAGCTTGGCCCTCTCGCCCAGGTGATGGTCCATCGCCCGGCCGGTGATGCCCGCTTCGTAGGCGTCCTGAACGGTCCACGTTTCGCCGCCGTCGAGGCTCCTGGCGAACATGTTGCGGGCGGTGGGCCGGTCGTACGTGTGGCCCGGAACGTCCTTGTCGCCGCCTCGGTGAAGCACACGAGGATCTCAGTGTTCCACGCCCACATACAGCCGTTGGCCGGCCACGCGGCGAAGCGGCCGTCTTCCTGCCATGTTCGGCCGGCGTCGACCGGTAGGGTGACGTCTTCAGTTGGACCGGTGAGCCCGTCTCCGCCGGTCACCTTCGCGGATCTTTCACGCACTGCTCCCAGTCGGCCACTGCCGACCGCAACTCGATAATCCGTTCGGGATGGTCGGCGGCCAGGTTTCGGGTTTCCCCAATGTCGTCGGCCAGGTGGTCACGGCAAACGCACACTAAACCCCTGACAGGCCAAGGACTTGCGACAAGTACTCGGGATTCCAGCCTGCCATTCGGCGACGCATGGCGATGCTTTCCTTATCGTCAACCTGCTTCAGCAGGCTAATGGCGAAGCGCTTCAACCAAGCAACATTGTTTCCGGTAACTCGGTGTCGTAGTCGGCTTTCGTCTTCACGGAAGGTCACATCGAGACACCAGTGAAGTGTATTCTCGATGGCCCAGTGACCGCGCACGGCGCGGGCAAAACGTTTGACGCCGACGCGAATAGAACAAATGAAGTAGCGGACTTCCCGCGTCACTTTGTCACCTTGGTGACTTTCACGAATTGCAACACCCATTGTACGAAGCCTTGTCCATTGCGAACGACCGGGAATGCAGGTAGGCACATGGCAATGATAGTACGTCAGAATATCCGTCCGGCCATGCCCTGTAACGACTTCTTGATGCTTACGAACCGTAACCCCCAGAAAGCCCGTTGCCATTTGAGCAAGAAACCAGTTTTCGACCGCCTTATGAAGTGTACCTTGATTACCTTTGAGGGAGAAAATATAGTCCCCGCCGCCATCGATAATCTGGGTTGCGATATTCTTTTGACAGCCGGCCGCGTCGATCGTTACGATCGCTCCGGATACATCGATGTTCGTGAGCAGCTCAGGAATTGCCGTGATTTCATTGGATTTTTCCTCTGTCGCCAACTGTCCGAGACTGACGCCGTTCTCTACGGACCATGCGCTGACCAGGAACAGGGCGCCGAGTTTATTCTTTCGGTCATGAGATCGCCGAAGCGCTTTGCCATCGATCGCAATCACCTTTTGTGGAGTTGATGTTGCGAGAAGCGAATCTTCGGATGTTGCCTTGGTTAGGGAAGCAATCCAGTTCTGAAAACAATTCTGAAACGCTTGAGGCTTGAGCAAGGCAAGCAACCGACCAATCGTATCATGCGACGGAATTCCGTAGGGCAGTTCCAGATGCTGTGACAACCAGGCTTCATTGGCCAGCGCCCAACTACCCATGGCCTTCGGGCCATCGGCCCCCGCGATGACAGAACAGATCGAAATGACAATCAGGTCGCCCAGCAGATGCCGGCGATTGATCGTACTCCGAGGATCTTCGAGTAGTTTGAAGTAATCCAAAATCGATTCGACTTCCGCTTCCATGACGTTCAACATTGGCGAGTTCTCCTGTGGATGTTAAGGTAACTCAACCAATAGAGCAGAAGTCTCTCTCGCTAGCAACTCAGCCCAGCCTCCCTATCTTACCCAAAGTGCGCGTTGGCCGTGGAAGTACCCCCGGTAGCCCCGGTCGATGGCCTGTAGCAGGAAGGCACTGAACACCCGGTAGAACTGCAGGTATC
>SKVE01000513.1 GCA_007129635.1 Planctomycetaceae bacterium | reverse complement strand
GATGGCAAACGGCTTGGCCGAAAACGACTCCCGACCCCTTTGGCAGTTTACCGCAGAGACACCAGGCGTCCGCGTTTGGTTTCCTCGATGTGGATCTTATCTTCACGGGCAAGCCATCCGATCGCCTGCATCACGGTATCGCGAGGCAGGTCATCGAAGGCTTTCGACAGCTTGGCAACCGAAGTAGGGCCCTCGTCGTGCAGCTTACGCCAGACTTGGCCTGCCGCGTATCCGATCATTTCCACGCATGAATGGCTGGTGGCGTCGACCATCAGTTTTCTCCTGAACGGGGGTCAAACGGCAATCACGAATTCGATCGGCGATCCGCCATGACTCGCCGGCACGTATCTTCCTGCGGATCGCATTGTACTTCAACCGGGGGCCGTGCGGAAAGAGCCCCATCGGACCGAAGCGTCAATGGCCGAGGGGTTCGTGCAGCACGTCGTTGCTGGTCACCAGCATCGCTCCGGCGGCGCGCATGGCGTCCAGCGCCCGTTGGTCGTCGCCCGGTTGCAGGTTCACCCCACGACAACCGTCCGTGACGACCTGGACTCGCAGCCCTTCCTGCAGGGCATCCAGGACCGTGGCTCGGACGCAGTAATCGGTGGCCAGTCCCAGCACGCTCACCTCGTTCACGCCTCGCTCTCGCAGGTACTCGATCAGCCCCGTCGATCGGCGATGGTCGTCATCGAACAGCGCGCTGTAGCTGTCCAGACGCGGATCGGTGCCTTTGAAGAAGACGGCCTGGATGCGCGTCTGGTCCAAGCGATCGGAGAATTCGGCCCCCGCAGTCCCCTGGACGCAGTGGTCGGGCCACACGATCTGGTCCCGCCCGTCCAGCGATGCCGTATCGCCCGGCTGATGTCCCGGGTGTTGACTGGCGAAGCTGCCGTGATCGGCCGGGTGCCAGTCCTTGCTGGCCACGACCAGCCGGAAATGGGGCATCAGACGGTTCGCGATCGGGACGACGTGATCGCCCTCGGGAACCGCCAATGCGCCGCCGGGCAGGAAATCGTTTTGCAGGTCGACCAGTAGCAGGGTTTTCATTGTTGCAGTGCAAACAGCAGGATGTTGGTGCCCAGCGCTGCGGCGTCCTCGGTCAGATAGCCTTTGCAGTCTAACGAGGCGTGGTTCTCCATGGCGCAACTGATATCGTAAGGCGAAAACACCACCGCGATGCGCCCGTCGATCTCGACGGCCTCCAGCATGGGTCGGATCCGTGTCAGCCGCGCTTTCAGCGGATCGCCGGCAGATCGCAGTTGAGGGTCTCGCAGCGTTACCATCGGCAGATCCTTTCCGCCGTAGTCACGGCGCAGCAGCGGGTGATCGGGCGGCACCCGCACAAATTGAGCTTCGGGCACAGCGGCGCGAATCTCACGGCGAAACGCATCGGAGAATTCGGGGCTGGCACAGATCGCGTTTCCGAACAGGAACCCACCGCGACGCAGATACATGGCCAGCGCATTGCGTTCGGGCACCGACCAGCGGAAATCCCGGCGACCGTGAAAAAAGATGATCGGGTACTCGAATAATCGCGGGTCGGACGGCGCGATCTGGTGCGAATCGGCGCTCAGACGCAGATCGACTTCGGCCTCGACCACGCGCAACAGGTTGGGCAGCGCGTTGGCGGCATCTTCGCTGCCGCCGCCGTGCAGCAGATTGGGAACGACCAGGGTGCCACGTGTCGGAGGCTGATCGGCCGCATCGGCGACCAGGATGCGGGGTCGAGTCAATTTGTCTTTCAGTTGGCGATTGGTCGCATAGGCCAGCACGTTGGCGCCGATGGCCATGAAGGCATCAATCTCTTGCTGGACGGCGGCCGGGTAACCGGTCGTCCTGGGGCCTCGGTCCAGTTCCCAGCGGCAGGACAGATCCTGGGGGCAGTACACGATGCTGGTGCGGCAGCAGGCATCCACTCCAAATAATGGTGGCAGGTGCTGCGGATCGACCTCGCGTTCGGCAAACCAGATCGGATGTTCGGCCGGCAGCAACCGTAGCGTGCTGTCGGGAAACAGTTCCTGCATCAATTCGCGAAACGACTGGTCAAAGGCCTGGCTGCCGCAACTGGCTTCGGCAAAGAGGAAGCCGCCCTGGTTGATGTAGCCGCGAAGATTCGCCTTCTGATCGGCGGTAAAGTTCAACGGTTCGCTTCCGCTGAGGAACAAGACGGGCGTCTCGAGCAGATCTTCCAACGAGGCGGCTCGCACATCGATCGTCTGCCAACTGAGCTTTTGTTGCCAGCGTCGCTGGACGTCCAGCGTCAGGTGATGGACGCCGCTACGGTGATGGTCCCAATCGTCCCCTTCGCCATGTTTCAGCTTGGCCATCACCACCGGGCGGCGGCCCTTGGCCAAAAACAGCAGCGCCAACGACGTGGCGACCAGCTCGTCATCTTCGCCCAACCCCTGGCCTCGCCAGAACCCGGTCAACTGGTCCTGCTGTCGTACCAGCATCTGAGCACCCTCGCGGTACCAGTCATGGCGGCCGATGAAGCGTCGGCCGGTCAGTCGCCCCACGCGTTCCAGGCCGTAGAGATAATAGAACAAGGCCGATGAGCTGCCTGTCCCCGGATTGTTCTGGACCGAAAACTGCGACGCCAGCCATTGAATGCCCTGTTCGATCGGTATCTGGTCCTGCTGAGGCCCGCAGCACTCGATCGATTGGCCAACGACTTGTGAATCGCCTTCGTGAACCTGGCCCGAGGCGATCACCATGGCCGCGACACCGGCGCAGGTCATGCTGCCGGTCGCCCGCTGCAGTCCCGCCCCGTCGTAGCTCCAGGCTCCGCTTTCGTGCTGGCAGCGGCGCCAGTACTCGGCCGCTCGCTGCCAGACCCGATCGTCGATCTCGATGCCCACCTGTTCGGCCTCATACAGCCCCAGCAGGGCGAACTGCGAATTGGAATTGTCACCCGAGACCTTGGGGCCTGTTCGACCGTAGGTCCACGAGCCCTCTGCCGGCCCCCCAGCGATCTGTGTCGACGTCAGGAACTCGACATTGCGACGGATCAACAGCAGATCTTTTTTGGGCTCGGCCGCACAGAACGCCATGATTTGCAACGCCGCGGCGTACGTTGCGGATGGTTCCCCCAGACCCCGCAGATAAGCTAGAGCTCGCTCGACCGCCGGCGAATCGGGGCGTTCTCCGGATTCCAGCAGCGCCAGAGTGCACAGCGCCGAGACGCCGCCCGGTTGCGTGGGACGTTCCCGCCATCCGCCTCGCGCCGCCCCCTGCTGGCTCTTCAGATAATTCACCCCCCGCTGAATCGCCTCGCGGACTTGTTCTGGAGTCACCTCTGCCGGCGCTCGGGTGGCCGTCCCCAGCAGCAGGAAGATCAGCAGACCGATCGATGGACCTCGCATGCTCATTTCGATTGCCTGAAGCCGCTGTTGGCTGTCCTATTCAGTTATCTTTGACCTGGAACCAAACCTTCATCCTAGCGCTTCCAACGGAGATCGACAACAATTGGTCCACGCATGCTTGCATCGCGCGGGAGGATTGCGCAAACTTTGACCGGGACCCCAAATTAACCGCTTTTGTGGCGAATTGCTTTATCTCTTGGCTATATATGGACTTGCGACGCGAGTCTGAGTTGCGAAGGTCATGTCCGTTGCTTTCCGGAAGATTGGCAAAATCCAAAAAAACCTACTTTTCCGCGCGACTTGCAACCGAAAACAAGTATCGGACAGCGAATTGTTC
>SKVE01000357.1 GCA_007129635.1 Planctomycetaceae bacterium | reverse complement strand
CGCGATCAGCCCTAGTCCTCGCGGCGCAGCTCAAAATTGAAAACGTTTGCTCCCGCTTTGGTCTGGACAACCAAGGCGGCGGTCTCCTCGCGGCCGAAGCTCTCCGGCACCCCTTCTCCCCGGATCACGACCCGCATCTGCGCGACCGGCACGTCTTTGGCCGCGAACGCTCCGTCGCTGATCTCGATCTCGATCGGCGGACCGATTCGAGGGTGCAATACCAGTTTTCCTTCCGCGAGCGGCTGCCCATCGAGGGTTACCATGCCTGAGACGGAAGTTGTGGGCCGGTCGATGATCTGCCAGTCGACGGACTTTCCACTGCTCTTCTGGAACAGTCGGAGCAGCAGTTCCGGATCGAGTCCGGCGCGCAGACGCCGCACACTTCCATCCGCCAAAGCCGCTAGGAACCGTCCGTCGTTGTCGAGCTGCATTCCCCGGCCGGGCGACTCCGGATCGAAGGCGTAATCGTCCGGCGCGGTCCAGGGCACGGCCCGCTGCGGCTGGACTTCGACCAGCACCACGGTATTGCTCGTACCGTCGCGGATGTCGGAGAATCTGGTCGCTTTCGGGCCGCCGAAGACGGTGTCTTCACCGATCGGGGCGAGGAATGTCGTGTGGCCGAGTGCGACGTCCGGCGAGGGGCTCCTGTAGACGTCCGGCACCTTCGCGATCAGGGGCTTGTTGTGATCGCTGTCCCAGGACTCGTCGAGACGAAATTCGTCGTACAGGTTATGCGCGTCAAGGAACGGCAGCAGGTGGACGCGCCAGCTCAGACCCGTGCGGCCCTGCTCATCGCGCACATCATCCCGCGGCGGAAACATCTTGTAGACGTCGTGATAGTTGTGCATGGCCAGCAGGATCTGTTTGAACTTATCGGTGGTGGCTGCTGGGCGGATAGTATCTTCGATCGTGGCGGTCGCGGTGGCGATCAGCCGCAGGATCCCGCCCGCCGGTTCGGCCCGGTCGATGCGGAGGACGACCCGATCGTTTTCAATCGCTGGCGCGATCAAGGGAAACATCGCCTCGAACGTCTCGCGTACCGCGGGGCGTTCGGATTCGTGCAGGCTCTCGATCATCTTGGAAAGATGTTCCCTCAGACGCTCGCTGGCCGTCTCGGCAAAGCGCCTGGCGGCCGCCTCCGACGCAGACTGGACGATCAATTCGGCACGAAGCTGAGCGGGATCCAGACCGAGAGCGGCCCAGCGGAGCCCCTCGGTCAAGACTTCGCTGGGGCCTCCGCCCAACTGAGCAGGCAACTGCGGCATCAATTCGATCACCGTCCGCCGCACATAATCCGGCGGAAGGAGCAAGACCTGGATCGGGTAGGCTGCGACGGCTTCCAAGGCGGCGCCCAGTTCCTCGCGCGGCGACGGAACGAGCGCATCCAGCGCCGCGACGACATCGCCATCAATGCCGGGCCCCGCAATGATCATCCCATCGCGAACCACCACATCGATATCCGGCGCAGCGGCGGCCAGGTGCTCGCGCAGCACCTGCTCATCCACCTCCGGCGTCTGCTTCAGGAAAAAGAACACCGGCCACTCGGTGTGTGACAGCGGAATGCCGATGGTCCCGTAAACCGGCCGATCGCCTGTGGCGGCTCGAAAAGCCGCAATGGCATCGGCGGCGGCCCTGTTCGCTTGCCGGTAAGCCTCCAGTTCCTCTGGTGCCGTCTGTTCCAGGAATTCTTCCAGGTCGGGCGAGGCCAGTCGTTGCGGATCGATCTTGACCACCAAGGCGGTCGTCTCCCCGATCAGGGGGCGGACCATGGCGACGTCGGCCGCCACGTCCGGCGGTTCGTCCGCCAAGGCGCCGCTTCCGCCCGCGATGGCGACGAGCAGAGCGTAGAGGACGAAGTCAGCCCGCAGGCATTGTGGTTTCCTGGCTGGTTTTGCGTACATGGTATCACTCCGGTCGTTGATGGTTTTACTCTTGTGAAGCTGCCTCGCCGGCTTCTCGTTCCGGCCGCTCGGCGAAGCGCAGGACCAGCCTGTAGCGCAGGCCTGGCATGGGGTGGCCGCTCAGGATGGCGTGGTCGCCGTGGTACTGGTAATCGAGCGGCTGGCCGGTAAACGGTTCCAGTGCGGCGGGGACGGGAAGATCGTCCAGGCTTGGCGGCAGTTTTCCTTCGTGAGCCGCGCCGTACATGCGGATCGCCTCGACCGTCTGGAGCAAGGCCAACTGCTGCCCGAGCCGAGCGGTAGCGGTTTGGACCGCACCAATGGCGGGCAACAGCAACGAAGCAGGGGCCGCACTCCAACCGAGGCGTTTCTCCTGCTGACGCAGGAATTGGTCGGCATCGCCCGATTTCAGCCGGGCGTGGTGATAGGGAAGGTGTGCCCACTTGAAGTACTCGTCCCGCGCTTCGTCATAATGGCGGACGATAGCGAGGAACACGACCTGCGCGGTCGGATACGCCTCGACCTGCTCGCGCGCCAGTCCGTGATCTTCGATCAGGTACCGTTTCGCGCCGGGATAGGCAGCAGCCACAGCCCCGACCAAGATGCTGCGCGCCGTCTCAGGGTCTGCATTCGCCCATGGCATCTTGATATCCATCGCGAAATAACCGGACATTTGCGAGAGCAAGCGATCGAGAAAGTCCTGCCAGTAGCCTGGCGGTCGAGGCGTTTCATCCACCTCGCGCAATACCTTCAATTGCAGGTACAGAAATTGCCGCTCAAGAGCCAGTGCGTAACGCGCGTCAATCAGCGGACGCGGTAACGAGGCGAACGCCCAATACAGATTGGGCGTGTCGGGATGCTGGACCAAGTACAGAGCGTCGTCCCAAGCGAGCCCTGAACAGGCGATGCCCACGAGGTTCGAAATAAGAAAATCATCCTGTCCCAGATGACGACTCAATGCGTATTGCTGGCCCAAAATGGCCAACGCGTCGCCGATGCGAGCTTCCGCGATTGCGACTTTGCAGCGGAGGCTTTGCATCCTGGCCAGTTGACGCATCGTTTGAACATCTGACAGGAGATAGCCGATCACATCCTCCGCTTCGCGGATGTTCCGATCCATGTCGTACCGACGACGCTTCGCTGCTTCGGCAAGATACCGTGGCTGAAACGCAGTCATGCGCAGAAAATCCTTCACCTCGGCCAAGGGCAATTCTTCGGGACTCATCGTATACCACGCGGAAGGAGGTACCTGGTGCAAGGCCTTCCCCTGCTCCCTCGCTCGCTCTTCGGCCGCTTGGAAGTACTCGAACAGCATTTTGCGGGAAGGATCTTGTTCGAGGAAGCCCACGGCCTGTAGATAGTACACGGCCGCGTTGCCGTCCAGCATCTCGAACTCGTCAGGCAACAGCCGGTGCTTCAAGGCCGGGCGAGGTTCGGGCTGCGGGTGCAGCGTCATCTCCATCGTGCGAACAGTAACGCCCGTCTCATCATCTTTCGATTCAAGCCAGCCGCCCTCCTTCAACGGTGGCTCGTCACCAAGTGCCGGTGAAGGCAAAAACGCGGTCATCCAGAAGGCCGCAGGAACAAGCCAGGCAAACCAAGATCGTTTCATCATGAGAGTCTCCTAATAGAAGGAAGTTCCGTGCATGTTGAATCCTGAAACGGTTGAACCGGCCAGGGCCAAAGGGGTCGGGAGTCGTTTTCGTTGGAGTTCACGATTCATCGTGTGCCCGATGAGAGCTGTGCACCCCCGCACGCCGATTTCACCAGGAAATACCTGGTCGGGTGCTTACGCTCGT
>SKVE01000568.1 GCA_007129635.1 Planctomycetaceae bacterium | reverse complement strand
AGCAGGGTGATAGTTTTTGTCATGGTGTTTTGTTGGGATGATTTCATGATCAGGTTCTTCATCGTTGGAGTCGGGTCTGTCGCGGTAAGGCCAGGATGAACAGGATGTCGGGCCTGTGCTGCTCCGCTGCGGGAATCGAGGCGGCTAGCCCGAGGGCGAGGGTGGCTGCGATCGTCAACGTTGTTCTCCTGGTGTGTTCTTTCTTGGATTGAGGCGAGGTTGGTTTCAGGAAGGTCTGGAACGGACTCCGGCGCGCTGACGCGGAAGTTCCGGTAGCGGGCGGAGCGGGTGGACATGTGGCGCCGGCCGATGCGGCCCTCCGTGATCTCGGGGAGATCGGGGAGATCGGGATTCGCCATGTGGCCATAGACGGTTCGCTCGGCGTTTTCGATGCGCACGAACACGACACGCGAACAGGTTCCATTATCGGACTCTGACAGTTGCCGTCAATTAGCCTGCATTGCATTGCCATGAATATCCGTGCTGCCGGAGGGCGAATTCCCCGAGGCAGCCGAGCCACCCCAGCGGCTGCCGAGCGTGCGCGGTCACGAGCCCGAATGGCTGGACGGCTGTCGTGGCAAGGCCACGCCCATCTCGAACCTGAACCACTCAGGCCCGATGATGGAAATGCTGTACCTGAGCCACGTGGCCGGCCTGTTTCCCGAGCAGACAATCGAGTACGACACGAAACAGGGCAAGAACGTCAACCTGGAGGAAGCCAACCGCTGGCTGAGCTGGCCGCGCCGGGAAGGGTGGGAGTTGTAAGCCGTACTGCACCATCTTGTCTCTCTTAAGCACCCGACCCCGTTGCCTCACCCATGCAAGGCTACCTTGATGGACAAGAAACTCCTGGCCAGGTGCTTACTCGAACGTTTTGGGCACGGGCGGCAGGTCGACCGTCAGGACGGGCGGGGCGGTGCGGCCGGCGGTCGATACGTCGAAGGGTACAAAGCCGGTCTGCAGGGCGGGCGAGTCGGCGGGGAGCGAAAAATCGCCCTCCTGCGGCGCCGCGAATCCGGGATCGGCGATGATCGAGTTCACGTCCTTCTTCCGCTTCGCCTGCCAGGTCTTCAAGTCCATCCCGTCGTACAGGACGACCGGGTGGCCGCCGGCGTTGAAGAACACGTTGTGATCGGTGTCGAAGTTGTCGTCGCGCCAGTTCGAGCCGTACACGGGGCTCTGGTTGTCCCAGTAGATGATGTTCCGCTCGAAGAAGAACGACGTGTGCTCCTCGGTGCGAGTGCGTTGCACCTGCTGCTGGATGCCGAAGGCGAGGATGTTGTTCCGAATACGGTTCTCCCGCCCGTAGTGTTGGTGGAACCCGCTGTTGCTCGTGCGGTAGACCAGGTTGTTTTCCATGATCACGTGCGTCGAGCCTTCGTCGGTGTAGAGCCCCCACCCGCCGTACCGGTAGCTGATGATGTCGTGGAACAGATTATGGTGGACCCGGGTGCCGGGCGAGACGCCCAGGGTGTAGATGCCGCCCATGTCGCTCAGCACCCCCTGGCCGATGTCGTAGGCGTGGTTGTAGCCCAGTTCGTTGTGATGGGCGGGCGTGTCGTGGTAGCCCCAGGTCCAGCCGATCGAGAAGCTGGAGTAATACAGGTCGTGCACGGTGTTATGCAGCACGCGGTTGTGGCCCGACAGCCCGATCCACACGCCGATGGCAGCCGGGTGCAGTCGTCCGCCGTGGGCGATGTAACAATCGCGGACGGTGATGTGCGAGCAGATGTTGTCCGTTTCGGCAGGCAATTGGCGCACGCTGGCCCAGTCGCCGGGTCCCGTGTGGCCGATCTTGACCCCGCCGGCTCCCAGGTCGACCATCTCGCAGCCTTCCACCGTATTATGTCGGCAGCCATGGCCGAAGGCGATAGCGTAGGCGCCCGTGTGGCGCACGGCGCAGTGCTCGAGTGCGATATTCCGGGCGCCGACGGCGGTCAGGGCCGCGTCCAGCCCGATCTCGGCCTGCGGGATCGACTGGCCCTCAGGCGGCAGCAGCCACTGTGAATGGGCGAAGGTGAGCCCTTCCAGCCGGAGGTGCTCGACCCATGCTGTGGCGTCCAGGTCGCCTTGGAAATCAACCAGGCGGTCATGCACCGGCGCCACGACGACGGCCTCCTCGGGGTTCTCGCCGGGTTGCGGGATGTAGGTCAGCACGCCCGTGGGCCGATCGAGATACCACTCGCCCGGCTCGCTCAGTTCCTCTTTCACGTTTTCCACGAAAAAGCGGTCTTCTTCCGGAAACCGGTTCCACCAACTCTTGCCGTGGGTGGTTCCGGTGAAGTGGATGATTCGCTCCTGCGTATCGACCATTTCGATCCGCAGCCGGGAGATTCCCCACTGGTGGAACCCGATCACCTCGACGTCGTCTTGGTTGGCCCAGTCGTCGCGCACGGCGTCGCCCCGGTAGCGGAGCTGGTCGAAGCCGCGTTTGTCGTCGGGGGCAGGCACCACCTCGCCAGTGGTCAGGTAGCCCTGCTTGGGGAGCCTGGGTCGCATGCGGCGCTGGTCGTCCACGAACAGTTGGCTGAAGGTCCAGCGGCCCTGCTTGACGTCGTCGATGGCGACCGACCAGCGCCCGTCGTCGGCCACGTTCCAGCCGTCGATGCGGCGGCCGCCGCTGAGAACCGGCCGTTCGCCGGGAAACGCGCGGTAGATGATCGGCACGCGGGCGGTGCCCGAGTCGGCGGGGGTGAAGACCAGCGTTTCCGGCAGGTAGTACGTCCCGCCGCGCAGGGCGACAATCATCGGCGTTTCTCGGTCGGCCGTGCCGTTGATCGCCCGCACCAGATCGCGAGCGTGGTGGATCGTAGCCAGCGGCCCGTCGGTTTTCTGGGCGTTTGGTTCCGGCAGCGTGCCCGACCAAGCGTCGTTGCCCCGAGGCGAAACGTACAGATCGGCCTTGGTGTCGTCGGCTTGGGCCACGCTGGGCAGTCGCAGGGCATCGCTGGCATGCAGGGTGACGGCAATTGCCAGGGCGGGAAGAATAGGCACTCGCATCATGGCTGGCTCCACTTGACAGGGGGAAGGAGGGTGGAAAACTTCGCGTAACCGTTCACGGACCGAAGGCGGACCGTCTCCCGTCAACGATGGCAACTTCGCAGCAAGTCGCGGCACGGCGCCGGGAAGCGACCCTATTGTAGTGTCCGGCGGCCCAGCCGTCATCCACAGACCGAAGCCGACCAAGGGTAGGGTAAAGCCGGCCGGGACGATGATGACAGAAAGATGGGATGACAGAAACATGGGGTGAAGAGCAAAGCGAGGGGGTCGGGCGACCCGAAACCATCACGCCATCAATTCATCCCAGCTCGACACGATCACCAGCCGTTCGCTCAGGCTGCCATCCGTGCTACTTTTGGGTTGCGGACGGTTCTGCCCCATCTTCCCGGCGATCCGTTCTAGCTCGCCAGTCCCCCGAAATAAGCGTCACGGTGCAACAATTCCGCCGCAGGATCGTCCAGCTAGGGCGGCGCTGATAGGTGGGTGGCACCTATCAGGGCACCTATCAGGGCTGGATGAAAAAAGGGGGACGCTAGGAGGATTCGGGAGGTATGGGGAGAAAGTAGAGGGAGGGTGAGCCCAGCAGGGGAGCATGGATTGGCGCGTGTTGGTCCCGGTGGATACCACCGAGTGCTGAGGGGCGTAACAGAACCAGAACCCCGGAACTACGAGGAAGGGCAGGCTCAACAGATGCGCGGCATCT
>SKVE01000816.1 GCA_007129635.1 Planctomycetaceae bacterium | reverse complement strand
TGGTCGACCGCAACGAAACCCCGTTGCTCAGCGCCCGATTGATGGAAAGCGCGATCTACGACAGCGTGACCGATTTCGCGCCGGATCGGCGATTCATCGACGCTCAGTACACGGTCGATCGGGTTGACCACACGGCCGATGACCATCGATTCGCCGCTACGATGCTGGGAAGACTCCAGTTCGAAGATGACGACCGCCTGCGATTCACGATCCGCTTGGTGGCACGAACCGGCGCCGGGCATCTGGACGTCGATGTCACCCTGTCGGCCGAAGGTGACTTCCACGACCGTTTTCTGCACGACGTGGTGCTGCGTTTGCCGCTGGCGCTCGATTGGCGCAAACGCGTCGCCCAGGGTGGCGATCAGGGGCTCCAGTGGGATACTCGCTATTACTACGAGTTTCCCGGCCGCATGGGAATCCTGCCGCATCCGGATCGCAACGAGTTCCGCTATTTTGCTGTCGAGCAGGATTCACCGCACCATTTCCGGATCTGGCGGGCGGAAAGCGAAATGACGCCGGAGCTGACGCACCAGCACGGTATCCAGGCGGCAGGCTGGACCAGTGTGTACGACGGATCCGGCGGAGTGTTGTTCGCCATGCGCAACATGGCCGAAGCGGCGCCGAAGACGCTGGCGGTCGATGCGGCGGGCGGCGGCGAGGCCAGGGTGCTGCTGTACCCGGAAACCGCGCCGGCGTTCAGTCCGGTTCACGGCCAAGTTGCCGAGCAGGTTTTCGGGCGCCGACATGCCACGACCTGGGTGTTCTACCGCGGCGAGCATCCTGACGCCAAGCCGGACGACGTTCTGGCGGAATTGTGGGAGGCCGACGCACCGCTGATCGGCCAGCGTCCCAAAGGCCCCACGGACCTGTGGGACGCCGAGTTGCCAAGCTGGACGGCGCCCTCGGCCGAAGACGGCAAGGCGCCGTATGTTCGCGGCGGGATTCCCCTGCCGCGAGGCTCGTTTCCGCCCGGAACTCCCGTGGTGTTGAGCGGTCCCGGCGGCGTGTACCAGGTGCAGACCAACCCGTTGGCTTTCTGGCCGGACGGTAGCGTCAAGTGGCTGCATCTGGTCTTCGCGCTGGACGGCGCCCTGGGTGACAGGTGCGACGCGGCCGGAGCAGAGTTGACGGACGGAGGAGTCGAGACGTTTCAGGTCACGTTGCGCGACGGCCCGCCGCTGGATTTCGCCCTCAGATACGGCGTCGAGCAGACGTCTGCGGCGGCGGATGGCGAGGTGACTGTCGCGGTGCTGGAGACCACCGACAACGGCGCACCCGGCCGTCTGCGGCTGGACACCGGCCCGCTGCAGGTCGAGTTGGCCCTGGGCGAACAGTGGATGCCGTCGGCAACGATGGCGGGCAAACCGGTCTGGGATCCGGAGTCCGGCGGCCCGGCCGCGTTTGTCGATTTTCTGCGAACCTCCGAGCCCTACCGCGCGCGGACCACGCACCCGGCCGGCGCAGCGGATCCGGGGCCCGTGGTGATCGAGAGCCTGGATGTCGAGAAGGCTGGCCCGTTGCACGCGGTCGTCCGACTCCAAGGCCGGGCCAAGAGCCAGCAACCTACCGACGTCATCCTGCGCGTGGAAGCTTTCGCGAACCGCCCGCAATTGCGGCTGACGCATTCCGCCGAGTTCACTCGGCACGATCCGCGGAACACGTTCCTCCAAGGCATGGGGCTGCAGTTTCCCATCTCGCTTGTACCCGAAACGGCAACCGTGACGGCCGGCGGCCAGAACGGTCCCGTCAGCCTGCCGGCCGATGGGAAGGTCGTTCTGTGCCAACACAGCCCGATGCATTACCGGCTGGTCCGAGCCGAAGAAGGTCAGCCGCGGTTGGTCGAAACGCAGCACCGCGCCCCAGGCTGGATGGACGTACGCGACGGCCAGCGGGGCCTTACGCTGGCGTTGCGGGACATGTGGCAGACTTTCCCCAAGGCTCTTGAGTATTCACCGGAGAGCGGCGACCTGACGGCCTGGCTGTGGCCCGTCAGCGAGCGTCTGATGGACGTGCGGCGCTATTCCAACTATCCCCATTTGGCTCAAGGCGAAAGTGCGGGGGCGGACAACCGCTGGGTGGAAACGCACTACTACGGCGGCGAGGACGCGCCGAACGATCCGTTCGCAGGCACCTCGCGCACCCATGAACTGCTGCTGGAGTTTCACGCCGATGACCCGGATGTCGAGACCATCGCTGCAATCCATGCCGATTTCCAGAGCCCGCCGCTCGTCTATTCCGGGCTCGCACGATACCGCGATACGGGCGTGACCCTGCCGCTGCCCGATTTCGACCACTTCGCAGAGATTTCGAAAAACCTTGATGGCTTCAGCGATTTCTGGCTGTTTCACCAGCGTTATTGGAACTGGTATGGAATCTGGGATTACGGCGACCTGCAGCATCGCTTTCGTGGCGGGGGGTATGGTTGGAAGATTGAGCCGGAGACTCTGAAAGCCTACCTGGAAACGCCACCGGAAGCGCGCGGCCGGTTCGGCAAAGATCCTACGTTGATCCTCGATTATTATCCGCAGCAGGACTGGCTGTTCGACAACGGGCGCTGGGGCTGGACCAACACCGAGGGCCTTCCGGGGCTGTATTTTCAGCAAGAGTATCTGCGCACCGGGCGTCGCGACGTGTTTTTCATGGCCGAGTCGCTGGCCCGGCACGCCCGCGATGTGGTTACTCGCCAGTCGGGCCGCTTCTTCGGTACGGGCACGCGACATGGAGTGCAGCACTGGAGTGACGGCAATCACGAGGAACGTCAGACCACCTTCGCCGAGTACCGTTTGCATTACTATCTGACCGGCGAGGGGCGCAGCCGTGACGTCATGATGAAGCTGAGCGACTACTACGGCGATCTCACGAGCAGCGTGCCCCGTCGCGCCGACCACAGCGGCCGGATTTACGGGCTGTTCACCCGTTGGGAAATGACCGGCGATCCGGCGTCCGGCGATTTGATCCGCGATTACCTGCATACCATGATCGTTCCCGACGGGTTATGGAGCTACGCCGATTTCCGCCTGGTGGATGACCAGGGCCAGCCCACGGACTTGAGTGAAGGTGTCAACACGAAGAACATGTTCTTCCACAATTTCGGCGCCATGCACGGCGTGTTCGAATATTACCGGGCGACCGGCGACGACGCCTTGCGAGCAGCAATCGTCCGCAGTGCCCGGGCCACGCTGCAACCGGGCGATAGGCTGCAACAGGGCTCGGCTTCGCTGGGACTGTTGGCGGGGTTTGCCGCGATGTATGGGCGCGAGGACGACCGGTTCCGCGATCTGATCCTAGCCGACATGTCCGACCCCGGCACCGGTTCGCGCGACGCCTTTCGCATGGTGCTGCCCGATCCGCAGCACTGGACGGGTGAAACGGCCAGCCTATCGCGGCAGAGCCCGCTGTGCTGGTTCTACATGGTCAACCTGCCGGTCATCATGGCGGCGGTCGGCCAGGAGCCGCAACTGCATGATCGAATCTGGGCTCGATTCGAGGAGGCCAACAACCGACAGCGCCCGGCCGAACCCCGCGCGCCCTTCCATCCGCGCCCCTCATGGCAGGACGAATACGACGCCCCGGAACTGTCCGAATACTTCGCCCCCTGGCGGCCATGAAACGCCGGTCCGGGGCTCGATGGCCAACCGTTGCGGTTCGTCTTCGACCCATTTTTTTCATCCGTCGTCGAGGAACCTCGTCAGACTGCGGACGG
>SKVE01000957.1 GCA_007129635.1 Planctomycetaceae bacterium | reverse complement strand
TCGGCGTATCGACCAGCATGTCGAACACGAACTTGCCAGGTAGCTTGACGCGGGCCAACGCAACCGCGCAGGGCACCGCGACCAGGATCGCCAAAACGCTGCTGACCAGCGACGTCCATAACGTGAGCCAGGCCGCATGGCGAATGTCGGCGCTGCGAAAGATCTCACCCAGATACGGGCCGCCTGTGCGGCTGATGTCCGTGGCCAGATAGGCGAGATTGGCGCCAAGCAGCAAGGCAATGAATCCCCCGTAGATCAGCAAGACCAGCGCGGAACCCCACTCGACAACAGCCCATCGGCCAGCTCGTCGCGTCGCTCTCGTGTGTGGCACGCCATCCTCCTTCGTTCCCAGCGGCTAATCGGCATCGTAGTGATACCGCTGGAAGACCTTGCGACCTTCCGGACCGGCGATGAAATCCGCGAACATCAACCCGGCCTCCTTATCGCCAGACGTTTCGAGAACGGCGATGACCAGTTCGGAAAACACGTTGTCTTCCGGCGGGATCTCGATCAGAGTACCGTCTTGCGGGTACTGTACCGCCACGGGCCGCCACGTGATTGTAGCATCCGCGTGGCCCAAAGCCACCGCCTGAGCCACCTCGGGCGCCGTGATCCCGGTGAACACGATGTTGTCCAGTCGATCGAAAGAGACGCCGTTCTTCTCGAAAATCTCCGGCGTGATGCGGCCGATGGCAGCCGCCCGCCGATCCGCAACAGCCAGTCGAACTCGGGCGGACGCCAGCTCCGAAACCGACTGGATCGCCAAAGGATTCCCGTGGCTGACCAGGATCACCGGGACAAACCGGGCGACGGTTCTTGTTGCGTAGACCAGTCCCTCGTTCTTGGCTTCTTGGATATAGAAATCATCGCCAGGAAAGAACAGATCACCGGCCTGGGTCAGTTTCAGTTGTCCCAACAACAGGTTCGATGCGCCATAACTGGTCTCGACAGCCACCTCGGGATACCTGCTGCGAAACCGAGCCAGGATCCCCTGTTCGCCGGGATCGTCCAAGCCGTCGATGGGCGGCCGTAACGCACCGCCGCAAAGTAACGTCAAGCGTGTGGTCTCATGGTTTTCGTTCCTTCGCTGCGTCTGCTCACACCCGGGAAAACATCCGGCCAAGAACATGGTCAGGACCGCATACCCCACCGTCATCTTTAATGCGTACGTGCTGCGAATCAACGTGCCATTTCTTGCGAACGTCGCTTCTTCCATACGTTGCTGATGGTGGACTGGCGAAGAACTTAATCGAGTCATTTTACGCGGTCCCTTACTTCAACATCAGGAATAACTCGGCCAACCTTTGAGGATCTTCATCGTGCCAGTCCCACATCGACAGCGCGTCTTCTCGAACCTCTCGATACCCGTGATGATTTTCGCTGGTCAGCCAGGTCCAGTCGACGATGCCCGGGTAGATCAGCGGAATCGTCTTGATGGGGATGGAATCCCAGGCGGGCGAGTCACCCGAAAAGGGCACCGCTTGAACGTATCTCCGCGGTTCCACTCCAGCCTGCTCCGCACTCGGTCCCAGGCCAAGCTGGTAGGGATAGGCCACCCAGTGCCAGCGTTCGTTCGAGCCGTGGTGCACGGCGGGAGACCAGGTATAGATCCCGCCGGGTTGAAGCCGTTTATCGTCGTCATGGCCCGTGTCCAGCTTGCGCGACATTTCGACGATCCACTGCCCGTCCTGCCAGATCCCTCGGGCCCGCCACGCCCCCACGCTTCCCTCCGGCTTGCGTAGCACGATGGCCGGGATGGCGGCCCCTTCCCACTGAGCGACCTCGGGATCGAAGGGAACCAAAAAGTCTTCATGCAAAAAGTACGGTTCGTGTTCGCCCAACCAGTTCGCTCGATCGCTGTAGAACAGATCTTGCCGGTAGTTCAACGGATTCTCGTAGATCTTGTGGATGTCCAACGCACCGCGCCGCACCACTTCCGGGTCGAACATGGACTCGGGTCCTTGGCCTTCATCCCAGCTCTGGCCGCGATAGGTGATGGTCCCTTGATCGGTGTGCCGATAATCAAGGATCCAGTGGTCCGTACCATACTCCATGGCATTGCTCCGATGCGCTCGCCACATGACCAGATCCAGAAACACGCCGTCGGCCTTCAGTCGCTCCAATTCCTGCTGCGATCGCACCTGGTCCCACGCCCCCGCCCACCAGGGCCCTTCGCGTGATTGGGGCAGATATTTTCGGAGATCGCTTCGGCCCAGCGTCTGGCCCAACCAGGGATGGGCTTGCACTTCCTCGCGAGAAACGGCGTCCGGGTTCGAGCGGATACCGGCATGCTGAGTCAGCCAGCCAGCGAAGTTGGCGAATCCCTTCACCGACCCATCATCCAACTTGAACGACAAGCGATCTTCATAGAAGCCGCTTTGACCCTGGACAACCCACGGATCCGGAGCCGCATAACGCTGCCACCGACCGTCTTGAAAGACCAGCAAGTCATGATACCAACCGCCCGGCTGCGGTTGATCCCATTGGAATCGCAGGAAGATCTCGCGGTCATTGAAGGCGGTCTGCACCCGGAGATCCACGACCAGTTCTTCCGGCAGCCACTGATGCACGCGCAAGACCTTCTCGTCTCGAGACGGTGCGAACCCTATCCAGGTCCCTACGCCAGCGAACCCTGCCATCATGGCGACCAGGATCAACACGCGTGTCCAAGCCTTCAGACGGATACGCTTGGCGTTCAGAACCGTCTTGATGTACGCGGCAATCTGCAGGATCAGAACGATCAGCAGCAGCGTCCCGTAGACGTATCCGATCATCCCGGGAGAAAAACGTGGGCGGAGCCAGGCATGGTAGAGCGTGTGGACTGCCACCAGAGAAAAAAGTACGTAGGCGCCTGTCGATTGGAACCATTTCCACGGCTTGATTCCCAGCAGCCTCATCGCCTTGCCCGACGAAGTGGCGGCCAAACCAATCGCCCAGACCAAAGCCACCAACCCCACCAGATCGCTGTGCCGCAACGGCAAGATCTGCCAGACGCGGCCATGCCATACAAGCAGAACGTGCAGGGCCGCGAACGCGGCAAACCAGATGCCCAGCTCTCCTCGCCAGCGGTAGGGGATTCCGTACGGCAACTTGCGTAGATAAGGTCGCCACCACAGCCGCATCGCCGGACCGATGCCCATGACCAGCAGCAGATAAACAAAGGCGGTAGCGGCCGTCGCTTGCTTGAGCGCCATGTCGCTGGCCCACAGCAGCGTCGTCAAAACACAGGCCCCGAGGCCGGCGATCAGATGATAGCTGATTCGATTCCTGCCATCCACGATTTCCTTAAAAGTCCCCTGGTTCATCGATATCGCTCCATGCCGGGAAAGAGAATGCACAACAAGAGACCTGCGAAGGGGCAGCACGACCTGCTCAAAAGTCTCACGCAATCGCAGGCGGCCATGAACTACGGTTCCCGTTCCAGCAGGTAACCCCGTTCGCGAAACACCTGCTGCCCAAACTCCGAGGTCGCCAGCTCCATGAACATCCGGGCTGCCTCCCGATCCTGAGCGATCGTGAGCAAACAGAGGGTCACCCGTTTTTTCGGGAAAGTGCCATCAGGAGGCACGATCCGATCGACGCGGTCCTCGTACGAGCTGGCGATAAAGCTCCATACCATCGCGGCATCCACGTGTCCCGACACCAGCGCCATCGCCACTTCATTGTGCCCGCGGGCTTCCATCGCCACATTGGCTTGCAACCGGTC
>SKVE01000218.1 GCA_007129635.1 Planctomycetaceae bacterium | reverse complement strand
GTTTGCGGAACATCGCAGCACCCTCGAGTTCAGGATTTTGGTTGTCACAGACGTCCTGATGTCGGTCAGGACACGTGACCATTTTAATACGGCGACCGCAACAAAAAAGCAGCCCGGACGGGAAAAAAATGAACGGGGCTGGGCCGAGTCACTCACGTCTGGCAACGGGTGCCGTAATGGGAATCAGCATTCATCAGCGTTGATCAGCGGTTTGCTTGGCTTCGGGACTGTCCGGTCGGCCGTCCGGTCGCGACGGGGCACCTGGGCACGGTTTCCTGCTGTTGCTCCCGTCGTGTCGGGTGGTACCATCAACGGATGTTCGCTCCTCGGCATCGCTTGGCGTCGGCGCTGCGGCGGGGCACCGATGGCCAAGACCCGCTTGTCCGTCGCTGGCAGTTGGTCTGCTTGAACCCAGAGACGCCGCGGTAACGCACGAACAAAATGTGGAACAAAATGTTGGACCGGAGCGGCGGTTACGGTCCTCGAAAATGGTTACGTTGACTCGTCGCCGCCCGGTCAACATCGTCGACCGTCTGACAGGAGGCAGCAAGGCAGGAATCCACCTTCTTTCCAAGATTCTTGCCGACCCAGCGAATACTGGATATTCGAACACAACCGATCATGGCTGGCGTTTCCGACCAAACGGCCGGGAAGACAAGCTCCGGTTAGTGAAGAGTCTCCACGCGCCGCTCGGCCTTCGCCGCCGCACGCTGCTCTTTGCGAGCCAACACCGCCGCGCGTTGGGCCTGCTTCCGAGTCGACTTGGCATTGGCCCGCAGGGATTTCGCACGCTCGCTGTGATCGCCAGGAGCTGCGGCGGTCAGCGTTTCCGTCAGGCCTGCCAGCCGTTGGTCCCGGCAAATGCTCCGCTTTCGCCACCTCACGCCGCTGCTGGCTCCAACTGTCAAGCGTGCGATAGGGTATTTCCACGAACGTCCGAGGCGGCTCTACTCGCCCAGGGATTCACATCGCTGGGCTCGCGGAACCTAGTGGCGAAAACGACTTCGGGATGGTTGGATTCCGATCCTTAGTGCAACTCTTTGATCCTTACGTTGCGGTACCAGACCGGCTTGGCTTCGTCTTGGAAGCCGATGTAGCCCTCCCGAGGCCGGTCCTTGACGGCGGATTGTGCCAGATCCAAGTCGATGATCTGCTCGCCATTCAACTCGACCTTCAGATGATAGCCTTGGCAAGTGATCACGTAGCGGTTCCATTGGCCGGCCGGTTTGGCCATGTTTTTCGACGGCGCCGCCGTGCCGATCACGCCACCACAGTCGTGATGGCCGGGATTCGCCTTGCCATGCGTGTCCAGGATCTGGATCTCGAATCCCGTATCGACTTGATCCCCACGATCACCGACTCGAAGAAAGACGCCCGAGTTGCCGCCGGGACCGATCTTGAACTCCAAGTCAAGCACAAAGTCCTTGTACTTGCGCTCTGTCGTCAAGTACGCATCGTACCGCTGCCAACCCTTCTCGCCGGGCCGCGGATGCAGGGCCACGACTCCGTCCTCCTCGACTATCCAGTTGCCCGTCGTGACCCAGCCTGCCAGGGTCTTGCCGTCGAACACCGGGACAAAACCGTCCGAGTCGGGTTCCAAGCCCCTTGATAATGTAGCCAACGCAAAGAACACGAAAGCTGTGGCAAGAATCCCAAATCGATGCATGCTGCATGCCTTTCAAAAAAGCGGAACCTAACGATTAAAGACCAGGTTATCAATAAGAATCTTGAACGATGTCCGCCAAGATTGCAACCCTCCTGGAACCTTCGAGGGAAGCGTCCCACGGACTCGCGTCCGTGGCTATTGCATGTCGTCGCTACGCGACTGGTCGCCTGTCGATTGTACGAGCCCAGCGGAACGCTCGGAAGATCGGTCGCACGGACGCTGACAGACCAGTTGCACGCAGCCAACGCCAACAATTGCGCCCGTGAAGCCGGGCGTCGATGCAATAACGATCGTGGGGTGTTACGACGGTTGTCGGGACCAGGGTACGGTGTCCCGGGCGGTTCGGAAGGCCTGTTGGTTGATTTCCGGGGTCAGCGGCCCTGGGTCGGCGCCGCCGGGCGGGTAGATTGACTGGTGGTATCCGGTGTAGGTTTCCGTGCGGAGATTGGCCGCCATGGCATGTCCGCTGCGCCGCGCTCGTTCGGCTCGCAAGGCGCTCAGATCGATCGGGCCGACCACGATCTTCTCGCCGGCGCCCGGGTCGGCTTGCGTCAAGATCCGCCCGTCATAATCGACGATCATGCTGCCGCCGGGCCAACTGAACGGCGGGTAATGCTTCAGGCTGCTGGCCTGGTTACTGGCGACGACGTACGCCATGTTCTCCAACGCTCGGCAACGGTTGACGGTCGTCCACCAGTCCATTGGTGACGTCGTGCCCCAGGGGTCCATGTACGCGGAGACTCGAATCAGCAGTTCGGCGCCACCCAGCGTCAATTGCCGGATGGCTTCGGGAAAGAGCCAGTCGTAGCAGATGGCCGCCCCGATGCGACCGATTTCCGTTTCGGCGACCGGGTACATGGGCTGGTCGTATCCGGTCAAGTCATGCGGGCTGGTATGCAGTTCCCAGGGGGTCCAGGGGTGGACCTTGCGATATTTCGTCAGGATGCCGTCCGGGCCGATCAGGCATGTCGTATTGAAAACGTGGCCCGGCCATCGAGCGTCCGACTCCAGGAACGTGCCGGTCTGGATGTAGACTCCCAGTTGCCGAGCCTTCTGCACGTAGCGGTCGGTGTGTTCGTTGGGGATCGGTACCGCTAGACGTTGCAACAGGTGTTCGACGTCCGGATAGATCGGCGCGGCGTGAGCGAATTCGGGGAACACGACCAGCCGAACATCAAACAGGGGTGCGTAGCCGGTCACCGCGTATTCGACCATGTCCAGCATGTGCTTGACACGCGGGGCGATTTCGTCGCGAGTCTTCGGGTTGGGCAGATCGATCTGGCAGGCGGCGGCGTAGTAACGTTCCATGAAATCCTAGGGTCCCAGAATGTGACGCGTATTGTAACGAGCCCGATAGTCACGGGTTTTCGGCGTATCGGGGTAATGCTCGTCGGGCCCGTACGGGTATCCGCTCATGCCTTGAAACGGCAGCGGCTCGACCGTATCCGGATAGGCCGTGACTAGGTCCATGTCCTTGCAGTAGCTGTGAGTCTTCAGCACGAACGAGCGGTGCATGCCGTCCGGCACCGGGCCGAACGCAGCGGGATCGAAACGCAGGGTCAATCCATCCCCGTGAGCCATGATTACAAAGCAGTCGTCGGCTTCTTGCAGCAGTTCCGCGACTTCGCCGTATCGGGTGTAGTGTCCGGCCATCAATTTCCAGCCCGCTGTCCGGTCGATGTTCTCGTAATCGACCAGGTTCGGTTGTCGTCCATCGGGGGAATACTCACGGGGATAGCCCAGAAAATGCAGATCAGCGCTGCTGGGACCGACCTCGGTGATCTGCATTTCCGCCGAGGGATCATGAAGAGCCAAAAAAGCGCAGTCCCAATACAGTTCCATGTTGCTACGAATTCGCAGGAAGCGATCAGTGGGCTGCAAGTGCCCGGTCATCTCCAGCGTCATCATGTGCTCGATGCCCGCCGGGTAGCCGACTTCGCGGAATAATTCCACCCACTGGCCGTCGCGTTTTACTTCGATCGTCGGTGCCTCGCACCGCAATCCGGCCTGGTGGATGGCATAGTTCGACGACGAGTAGCC
>SKVE01000651.1 GCA_007129635.1 Planctomycetaceae bacterium | reverse complement strand
CGGGTTTCGCCAGACTGTCGTACCATTCCATCCAGGGCATTGCAGGTCACCTTTGGCAACGGGGGCAAAAACAGGCCGCTCGCTTCGACGGAGCCAGTCGTACCATTCGAATCACGCTGTTGCAGATCTTACATCGCTGGCCCTGGCGGCGATACACCTGGCATATCCACCGGCCACCGGCATGATAGCTGTTCCACAAGACCCCGTAGGCCATACGCGATGCGGGAGAACAACCCTCTTACTCAAACTGCGTCCTGGGAATAAAATGCAGCCAAAAGATTGGCAGTCTCGTACGTTTTTTGTTTTTCCCGAAGCTGCTGCAGATCATGTTCCAGCAAGACGACGACATTCAGAAATCACTCGCGTCGCCAGGAGCCGGCCTGCCGATGGTCCAGGCGTTCGCCTTGCGTCAGTTCATCTTCCCGGCCTACTGTCTCACGACCTCTTGGGACAACGCCCTGGTTGCCTTTCAAGCCGAGGGGCAGAAGGTGCTCGCCCTAGCCGGGCCATTGACCGAAGACCGGTTGCAGCGGCGTGTGTTGGTCAAGGCATCGATGGGAATCGAAGACAGTTCCCGCTACTGGTCGGCTGCCATGGTGATGGAACACTTGATCGAAGTGGGGTCCAGGACCGCCGTGGGTATCGTTGAGCTTAGCAACGGGGCGACGGTCACCGTGAAGGCTGATATCGCAGACGTGAAGCCGGTGGGCGGCAAGGGAAGCGAAATCATCGAGGATTTCCGCCAGTTTCTGGACGATTATGTCTGGATAGTCGCCGAGGAGGTCGGCAACCGAAGAAGCAAATCGAGGTACCCGCACCCGTGGTTCGGTGAACTCAACGCCCATCAGTGGATGTGCCTCGGGGCCGTGCATCAATCGATTCATCGCAAGCAGATGGAGCGGATTGTCGCCGGGCTGGAGCGTTGAACCCGGCAGCGAGAAGATCAGCAGGCATTGTGGCTTAGCACCGTTCGAGAAATAACTGTCCAATGTCCCCTCGCCCCTCGTGGGAGAGGGCAGGGTGAGGGGGTAGAAAGTGCGTCCGTTATTTCTCGAACAGTGCTTAGCAGTGCGTTCAAGGGTCCCTGCGCATGATGTCCCAGACGACAGGTTCCCAGCCCTAGCACACCACCGTAGCCGATTCGAACCGCTACTGAAATCCCCATCGGCCGCAGCCCGATTCTCCCAGAAATTACCAAGACCGCCGACAGCCAAACCACGCCAGTATCGTCCCGGCGGATCGGTTGCTCGTCGGCCTGATCCTGAAGAAGGGACGGCCCCCTGGCCAACCTGGACGCCACAGACATCCGTGACCTTCCAAATGCTTTTAGGGACCTGTTTGCCTTTCGTCGTCGGACACCGTGTCCGGTTTTCTGGCGGAATGCTATCCCGATCTGGGCCAGTGCGGTGTCGCCCGATCGCTGTTGTCTCGAGCGAGGTGCGCGGGGCATCGGTGAGCCCTGTAACAGTTTTCAAACAGGTCCGCATGATTTGGTACTCGTCGAGACCGCTGCTGCCAGAGAGTGGGACCGTCAGCCTGCCTGTGCCGAAGCGTAGTGTTGCTGCCTCGCTTGTTTTGTAGAATCATGTGCGGGGTACCATCAAAACGATGACTTGAGGAGGGCTGACGAATGACGTGCTTGTTTCGTTTCTGCTTGGTGTTAGCGACGGCAGCGGTCTCCCTGCTGATTGCCGCAGCCGCAGCAGGATTGGCTGCCGAGGCTCAATCCGTGGAGTCCGACGACGCGTGGGTTGCGTCCATGAAGACGGTGCATGAGAAGTTCAAGGGACAGCGGGGAACCTTCGCCCAATTCGGCGATTCGATCACCGTCTCTCGGGCCTTCTGGTTCGGGCTTCGATACGCGCCGAAGAATACTTCCCCGCAGATGGCCCAGGCTCTCGGGCTGGTGAAGGACTACATGCTGGAGGATTGCTGGGATTGGAAGGGGCCGGAATTCGGCAGTCAGGGGCGGATGACCATCCGCTGGGCCCATCAGAACGTGGGCAATTGGCTCGATGATCTCAATCCCGAAGTGACATTGATGATGTTCGGGACCAACGACCTTAGCAGCCTCGACATGGCGGAGTACGAGACGAAGACACGGCAAGTGGTCCAAAAATGCCTGGACAACGGCACGATCGTGATCCTCAGCACGATCCCGCCCAAGCACGGGCAGGCAGAGAAAGCCGCCACCTTCGCCGATGCGGTCCGCAGGATCGCTCGCGAGATGCAGCTTCCTCTGACCGATTATCACGCCGAGATCCTGCAGCGCCGCCCGGATGATTGGGATGGAGCGTCGGACCAGTTCCGCCAGTACCAGGGCTACGACGTGCCCACCCTGATTGCTCGCGACGGCGTTCACCCGTCGAATCCACAGAAATACGCGAACGACTATTCGGACGAGGCGCTCCACAAGAACGGTTTCGCGCTCCGAAACTACCTGACGCTGATGAAATACGCCGAAGTGATCGAGAAGGTGTTGTCGCAGAAGTCGGCTTCCAAGGACGCTCCGTAACCCATCCTTCTATTCAGGACGGGGAGGGCATGGGCAACCAAGTGAAGTCCATCACTGCCGGAACGAGATCAAAGATCCTGTCCCGGCCATCGCCTAGCCTTGCCGCTGCCAGGCAGACCGGCCAGTAGCGTCACTCGGCAGACGAAGGCTTCGTGGGGAATATAGTGCAAATTCGGCTCCCATTGCCGGAAAAACAGGAACCGGGCATGGTCATTGGCGAACGGATACGGCTGATCATAGCAGCCGTTTTCTTCCGCCAACAACTTCCAGTAGTGCAGGTTTTCCTCGGGCCGACTCATTGAATCCGTGGCTCGGCCACGAGTGTCGGCCAAGGCGAACAGATACAGAAGCCGATTGCTGACGAGCCATGACAACCGTACGACTTCATGAACCGGCTCAGACCGTTCGAGCAAAAACGCTGGCCGACCGTGGTAGCGAACGAGCCGGGTGATCACCTCACGAGTTGCCAAGTCACAGCCCAAATCACGAAGGACTCCACGGGTCAGGTGTTCGCCCTTGACGGCGTGCTTCGGCGACGTAATTCGTCCGGTTTCTGGATCGCACTCCGAGGTCAGGGGCTTGGCAGCGTCGTGGAATAAGGCGGTGAAGAGCAACAGCGTTTGCTCGTCGGAAGTCAGCGTCGACCAATCTTCGAGCTTGGCAAGCTGCTGGCACACCATCTTCGTGTGCGTCCAGACATCACCTTCGGAATGCCACTCGGCATCCTGGGCACAATCCGCCATCGCCCGGCACCAGGGCTGGGATTCCGCCCAGTGCAAAATGTCGTCGAGTGATGCGTGCTTGAGTGTCTGCCAGTTCATGACCAGATGTCCACACCGTCGGCAAGCTGATTCGGTACCATCACCTGATGCTGCCAGTGCGTGCTTCTCTTGACCTTTTCCACAAACTCTGAACGAACGAACTTCGCCCGCCCTGTGACAATACCATCTGCCTCGGTTCGTAGATACAGCCCTTCCATCAAGTTGTCAGTCCGGTGTGTCAGCGGATTCTCGAACTGGCTATCGAACTTCGATGGTCCCATCAAGGCTTCGAGTTCGGACTGTTTCAACGCTCCGGAATGCAGGACTGGCACGGTCTGGATCCCTGCTCCTGCCAGCAGCGTGAGCCGACGCTCAAGATCCAAAAACGCCCCGATCTCCTTGTCGTAGATGTCGAACTCGAAAAAGTAGTG
>SKVE01000643.1 GCA_007129635.1 Planctomycetaceae bacterium | reverse complement strand
AGGATTCGTCGTGGCGAGTATCGGCCAGATGGTTCAGCATCATCACGGCGGACATCAACAGTGCCAGCGGGTTGGCAAGGCCCTGGCCGGCGATGTCGGGGGCCGAACCATGAACGGCTTCGAAGACGGCCTGGTCATCACCGTAGTTGGCGCCGGGTACCAGTCCCAGGCCGCCGACCAACCCGGCGCACAGATCGCTGACCACGTCGCCGTACAGGTTTTCCAGCAGCAGGATATCGTATTGCGTGGGGTCTTGGACCAGCTTCATGCATCCGGCATCGATGATGGTCTCCTGATACTCGATGTTCGGATATTCTTGCTGGTGGACCTCCCGGGCACAGCGCAGGAACAGGCCATCGGTCATCTTCATGATGTTCGCTTTGTGGAAGACCGTGATCTTCCGGCGTCCACGTTTGGTCGCGAAACGAAACGCCCAATGGGAGATGCGTCGGCAGGCGGATTCCGTGGCGATCTTCATGCTCATCACCGCGTCTTTGGTGATCTGATTCTCGACCCCGCTGTACAGCCCCTCGGTATTCTCGCGGATGATGATCGTGTCGACATCTTGGAAACGCGTCGAGACGCCCTGCAAGTTCCGCACAGGTCGCACGGCGGCGTACAGATCCAGCCGTTTGCGAAGCTGGACATTGACCGAAGTAAAGCCCTCGCCCACCGGGGTCGTGCAGGGACCTTTCAACGCCACGCCGTAGCGGGTGATCGCTTCCAGCGTTTCGTCAGGCAGCACGTCACGGCTACCCGAGTGCAAAGCGGCCAGGCCCGCATGGCGTTCGATCCATGAAATGGGCGCCTTGGCCACTTCCAGGATGCGGCAGACCGCTTCGGTGACTTCGGGTCCAATCCCGTCTCCCGGGATCAAAACAGCAAGATGATTCGACATGGCTTACCTCAGATTCTTTGCAAAAAGTCAAACAACACTTAGCAATGCTTAATCCACCTCATCGGGATTCTCGATGCTCTGTAACGTCTTGTCGGTGCTGGCCGGATCGATGGTACGACAAGTCTCCGTCAACCGGTCGGCGATCTCGTTCATGTCATCCAGCCATGATCCTTCGTCCACATCGGGTGGTGAGAACTGAGTGAATTCGGCCGCCAGCAGGATCAGTCGCAGCAGGTGCCGAAAAACGATCCCCTCCTGTTTTTGCAATCCTTTGCTGGTGATGTACTTATTGAAGTCGCCTCCATACTCCAGGATCTCGCCCGCAGCCCACACCGGCTGGATGCGCAGATCGGGGACGCCCGGAAAATCATGATCGAACAGACGTTTCAGTTTTTCCGCCAGCGTCAATACCCAAACACGATCCTCGGGGAACATGTCCCGATGCCGCCGATCGTCCTCGTCCGCCGAATCTTCGGCCGCGCCCAGCTCTTCGGCCGAAGCCAGGCCCAATTGCAAAAGGGTGACATCCAGCCGCGTTGTGGCCAAGGGGCCGGGCGGCAGCTCGTCGTGCGGTGGGACTCGCACATGATGGGCCACCGATCCGGGAATCTCCAAGACGCTTTCCATCGCCTGCAACCGCTCGGTGCGATCGGCGATGCCCAACTGATTGATCAGGAAGACGCCGTACAGCGGATTGATGCCGCGTAGTAACACCAATTTGTCCATGGCCGGAGTGGGCCGTGCGATCGAAGGCCGATAGATTTCGACCGGTTGATCGTCCCGAGACGCTGCTGAGGACGCTGTCGTGGACGACGCATCGCTGGGTTTCGAGTCAGCCATGGGAACTGCACCGCCGAACAGCCCGGCGCCAGTCGTTGGGCTCGCGTCTTGCGCTGCATCGACCACCGGGGCCTCGCCGGATGATTCAGGCTCCGCAATGGGCGGCGGCGGTTCCAACTGGACATAGCCAGCCCGCCACAGCGTCATCAACATGCGATCGAGCGTCCTCTGCGATCCCACGACGCGATCGCTGTCCATCAACCGCTTGCCGACCAGTTCCCTCAGCCGATCCACATCGGGCGAAAGGTCCAGGACGTATGCCAACAACCGCCACGGGATCACGCCGCGGCTGCGCAAACGGCTGGGCAGCGCCGTCGTGAGCTTTTCGAATTGCGATTCGGTCCAGTACTGTTGGTTCGCGCGTCGAGTCGGCATTTTCTTCTTCAATGCCTTCTTGGCTTTTCGCAATCCCGGATCCTTGGTGTCCTCGGGAATGCGGTCGAATTTCTCGCGCCAGCGGAGGATCTTCACGTCGTCTTCGTGTGCCAGGGCAAAGACGTAGCCCTGCGAATCGAATTGAGGTCGACCGGCGCGGCCGAACATCTGATGAGCCGAACTGGCCTCGATCACTTTCTTTTTGTCCGGAGGTCCCTTCAACAGATTGGGCAGCACCACGCTGCGAGCCGGCAGGTTGACGCCCGCCGCCAGCGTCTCGGTGCAGACGGCGATCGACAGCAATTTGCGCTGAAATAAGTCCTCGACGATCCTGCGATAACGGGGCAGCACCCCGGCATGATGGACGCCCACTCCGCGGATCAGCAACTGCTTCAGCTTCGGACCCACCCCTTTCGACCATTCGTATTGTTCCAATTCTCGCGTCAATATCGCCTGCTGGCCGTCGGCCAACAGATGCCGCCCCTTGATCTGCTCGGCAACCGCCCAACATTCTTCTCGATTGAAGCAGAACACCAACGCGGGCGTCCGTCGCTGGTCCTCGGGCCCCTCCGCCATCTGCTCCAAGTGCTCGGCCAACAGCGCGTCCCCCACCCACTGATACGTCAACGGCACCCGACGCTCGTCGCTCTGCACGAACTCCAATCGACGCCCCAATCGTTGGGACATCCAATTCACAAACTCCAGCGAATTGCCCACCGTGGCCGACAGCAACAACAGCCGAACATGCGGAGGCAGCAGTTCCAACGAAAACTCCCAGACAATCCCCCGCTCGGGATCATTGAAATTATGGAATTCGTCCATGACCACCGCCGCCACATCGTCGAACCCAAAGGTCGGATTCAGCAGACGGTTCAGCAGGATTTCAGCGACGACCACCAAGACTTGAGCATCCGCGTTGACGCGACGATTGCCCGTCACCAAGCCGACATCCTCCGCCGAATAGCCCCAATCGCGAGCCCGATCCTGCAATTCGTGAAATTTTTGGTCGGTCAGCGCAATCAACGGCGTCGTGTAGTAGATCCGCTGGCCGGTACGCAGTGCCTCGTAAACCGCCGCTTCGGCGATCAGCGTTTTCCCCATTCCGGTCGGCGCGCAGACGAGGACACCTTGATCCGAGGTGAACCAGGCCAGCAAGGCCTCCTCTTGGACCGGATAGGGCGAGAACTCGAGCTTATCAAAGTACTCGGCCGCCACCTGCTCTCGCGTCGGTGGCTGGTCGCCGGTCTGCTGGTTCGTGTGTTGCTGGTCCGTCATGAATGCCCGTCGCCTGGTAGTCGCTCGCGTCGTCTTGCCGAGCCCTATCGTAAACCAGAATGGTCCAGTCGGAAACCCACAGGGATCACGTAAACACCGCTGGTGATTGGCGCGGGGTTGCTTGTCGTGCACCGCAAGGAAATCGGGTGTTCGGCTTGCCCATTGGACCGATCGACGATAGGCTGATGGTGTGGCCGGAATTTATTATCGAACGGGGCCTGTTTCCGCCCGATCATCCATCTGTTGCCGTGAGAAAACGAGCCGCCTATGGCAAAAGCACGAAATCAGCAATTTGAGTACGTCGAACCGATCGGTGCTCGCGT
>SKVE01000143.1 GCA_007129635.1 Planctomycetaceae bacterium | reverse complement strand
TGCTGCGGATCGAAGGTTTCGCCTATCAGGATCTCGACGATCTCATCGGTGTACTCCAGTTCCTCCTCGCCGATACCTGGACGGTGTTCCAGGAACGAGCCGACCCAGTCGCGCAGCACCAGGACGGTGCTGAGCGGATCGTCCTGGACGGCGGCCAGCGACTGCTGGAAGCGGTCTTCGAATCCGGTCTGCCGGAGATGGTTTTGGAAGGCTTCGTGCTGATCCGCCGCGTGGCGGCTGATCACCCATAGCGCGCCGCCACTCAGTTCGCAGAACAGGTACTCGGCGGCCTGGTCAACCCACCACGCCGGGAACAGATCGGACGATTGAACAAACTCGGTCAGCATTTCACGCAGACCTGCCAGGTACTGGGTCTGGGCGGTCGCTGCGGGGAACAATTCCGCGACCGTCCCGAACCCGCTCAGTTTTGCTACCATCCGCTCTTTGCGTTGGGCTTCTCCGAAATGCTGCCAGAAGATCTTCCCTAGGGCTCGAGCCCGCGTGGGAAAACGCAACAGACCGATCGTGGTCTTCATCTCCAGCAGCGCTCGCAGCAGCAGAGCGGCGTCGTGGTCATGGACGCCTTTCGAGTAGGCTTCGTGATATCGCGGTCCCATGAAACGCTGGACGAAGGCCATCATTTGCTGCTGGTCGCCCTGCAATAGATCGGCGATCGCGGGCAGCTCCGTCTGCTGCTGGTTGGCCGGGAGCGACAATTGTTGCAGCAATTGGTACGCCAGGTATTCGCTGCGATACACGCGACGATCCTCCGAAACGACCTCCTGTTGCCAAACATCGCGGGCGGCCAGCAGTTCGGGATCCTCGATCGGTTCAAAGAAATTCGTGCCGGTCAGATGCAGGAACATCTGTCCGTCGCGCAGCACGTTGGTCAGGTCCAGAGCCTGGGCGTTGACCGAAAACTGGTGCTTGCCAAAGCGGATGATCATCGCGCCATCGACGAACAGATCCTGGCGGTCTTTCAGTTGACGGACGGCATCCTCCCGCAGCGTCTTCAAGCGACTCTGGATATCATCCGCCTTGACGACATCCCCCAACTTTTGCAGTTGTTCGACCAGATCGCGGATCTTTTCGATCATCAGATCCGAGGCGAAATAGGCGTGGATATCGTTGATGGATTCCAGGGCATCGACCCGAGCCTGGATGCCTTTCAGGATGCGGTCGGCGGCGCCGGTCAACGCGGCCGCACGCCGGTTTCGCGCTTCGACCAATTGCAGCTTGCGGGTCTCGAAGGCGTTGTACACTTCCTGGCGCTTTTCCGTCAACTGCACAACGAACTCGTCGAATTCCGCGAAACGCCCTTCCAGTTCCTCCAGTTGGATCATGATCCGGGTCAGGAACTCTTCGCATTTTTCGGGCGTATCGGAGACGTCCAGGTAATTGACCACCCCTTGGTTCAGCAGCTTGATCTGCGAATTGAACTCGGCCACGCCTTCCACCGACATCAGGTCGCGGATCTGGCGTTTCAACGCAGCTCGAGCCGTATTGATTTGGACGAAGATCGCCGAGATGTTGTCGACGATCGTCGTGCGGTGGGTGGCGTCGTCGATCTTCAGGTTACTGACGATATCGATCAGCATTTCCAGGTCTTGGGCGCCGCCGGCGATCTCCTCTTCCAGCTTGCGAGCATCGCTGACTTTGGCCAGAGAAGGTACCCGCGCCGATTCTTCTTCGATGCGTTTTTCGAAAGGAGCCAGGGCGGCGGGCTGCAGCAGGAACTGGACGCAGCGCTGCGACAATCGCTCGGATTGCTCGATCACGTCCTGCTCCAGCCGCTGGACCAGCGGTTCGTCCACGTAGCGCAGATCGCGCAGCGAGATGATTTCGCCGCGGATGGAACGCAGATCGGCCAGCGAGCGGACAAAATGGTCGATGTGATCGAAGCGTTGGCGATGGACGGCCGACAGGATCTCGCGGGTCTGTGTTTCGACCTGTCGCGTCTGAGTCGCCGTGTGCTGTTTCAGCCGCGTGACCTTTTCGAATTCTTCGATCGCCGATTCCGCCGTGCCTCGGATCTCCAACAGCACTTCCTGCAGTTGAAAACATTCGGGATTGCCGATCCAAAAATAGGCGTCGCTGATATCGCCGGCCAGTTTGGTCAGGTCCACGTAGCGGTTGGCATAGGAGTCTTCTCGAGCGATCAGTTTCAAGACTTCATGGCATTCGGCCATGCCGCGGACCAGTTCCCGATTGCCGATCTTGAACAACATCGAATCCGTCTGGGTCTCGGGCACGAAATCTTCGCTGACGTACGGCGTCTGCCAGACCTGCAGCGCATGATGCTTCTGCGGTTCCTGTTGAGCGCGAAAGCAGACCAACTCACCCGCCGGAAAGATGGCCACGCCGTTGCAACGCAAAGGCGTCTCGACGTGCTGTTCGATCAGGTTGTAGCGCAGCAGCACATGGTCGCCGGTCTCGCGGTTGTAAAAGACGTAGAGGAAGTCTTCCCCGTTGGGAGCAGCCAATCGGCGCTCGAACAGCATGTCGGTCAGATCGCTCTCGAAGATCTTGTATTCACCGCTCTGCAAGTAATAGCCGTTGGAAAAGATGATCCCGTGATCGTCGGGTAGCAGCACGCAGGCGTGGGCGATCGAGTCCAGTCGCCGGGCCTTTTGGATCTTGTCGCTGTAGACGATGTAACGAAAATTGTTTTCCTGGTAAGGGCGGATTTTCAGCAGGATCAGGTTGCCGACGATCGCATAGTAGATCTCGCCGTCGTCCAGCGTCTGATCCCGATTCTCCACGTCCTCGGCATAGATCCCTTCACCCGAATCGGTATTGTTTTCGATCTTGATGGTCAGATCGCCGCCGACCGTCTCGACAAACACGCGGTCTTGGATCGACACATGCGGGTGCATTCCGTGGCGATGCTGGTCCCGGGTGGTCCGTTGCCAATCGAATTCGTATTGTGACGGGTAGCGAAATTCGTGATCGCTGCGATTGTCCAGATACACCAGGCGATCGTCCTGGATGGCCCATTTGAACGTCTTGATGTCCGTGACGCTTTTACCCACACGGAAGACCATGAACAGATGAGGGCCGATCCTGGAGAATTTGGCGAAGACGGCATGTCGATAGTAGCGATAGATCTCCTTAAAGTCGCGGACGAAGCGGGGATCGTCGATCAGGTCCAGTTCCTGGCGAGCGAAGGTCTGGTCGCGGAACTCGTACACCGAGAAGACATCGGCCAGGTCGGTTTCGGTCTTCAGGCCCAGATGCACGTTGTAGCCGAAAATGAACCGGGTACCGACCGCCACCATATCGCGCGGGACGCAGTTGTGGTCGGTGCTGATCCGTTCGGTGTTCAGCAAGCGCGTTTCGATGGCGCCGAAGACCTGCTTGCGAGCCTCGTTCAGTTGATTCAGGCGATCTTGTAATTCACGCGCCTGGGCGTTCAACCGATTGCGGATGATCTCGTAGGTACCGCCTTCGAGTTGGATGTCCGGTTCGGAGCCCGGCGCGTTGGATCCTGGGTCTGCCATCATTCCACGCTGTTTGAAAGTTGCGTTAGTTTTTTCTTATGCATCTTTGGTAAGTGAAGTCGCGGCAAGGGGGGAGTCGGGACTCGTTTTTGTTGGAGTTCACGATTCATCGTGCTGCCGATCACTTGGCCTGCAGGTTCATCGAGGCGGCTTTGCTATCGGCCATCCCGACTCGTTTCGCCATGTCCAGCAAACGGCTCAACTCGCTCTT